>CAMNJD010000267.1 GCA_946540705.1 uncultured Ruminococcus sp.
AAAAGGCTTGAGCGAAACTTTTGATATGGGTGCGGAAAAAGATATTTGTGTTAACCGGAATTTGTCAACCACCTAAAAAGATACATACCCATATAAAAATGGGGTTGCAAAAAAAACAGATATGTGGTATAATTGGTAGGATTTGACAGAATTGCATTGATGTACCAATGAAATCCTGAAGAACAAATGCGCAGGATTTTTGGCGTGAGACAAGGCTGAAAGTTGGGGCATCAATCATATCCGTGCGCCGCGGAAACAATGGATTTCCGGAGCGGCTGCGTATTCTGGAGGAAGTTTATATGAAGCGAATCTATTTACTGCCCGCTGCGGCTGCGGTGCTGCTCTGTACCGCTTGTGTGCCGTCATCTGTTCCGGGTACTGTGCTGAACGGCAATGCTGCGCGGGTGTCCGCAGGTGTCGGGGCAGACGATCCGGCGGAGGCTCAGCAGGCAGACCCGCTTTCCAGGCTGGTTCCGGGCGAAATGCTGACAAGAGCCGATCAGGCCCGGCTGGATGCCGAAGCGGAAAAAGCGCGGAAGGCTGCCGAGCCAAAGCCTGAGCTGAAGCCGCTGGATACCTCCGGCCTCGATGAAACAGTCCGGCAGGATCCCCGCATCTACGCTGTGATGCTCGAAAGCCTGGACGGCACGGAGCTGTATTCCTATCAGGAGGATCTGCTCGTTGCCGGCGCCAGCCTCATCAAGTTGCCGTATGTGTACTACTGCTGCAAACAGATCGCGGAGGGCAAATACGAGCTGACCGATACGATGACCTACACCTATAATTTCCGGCAGGGCGGAAGCGGTGTGGTCTGGCAGAGCGCCGTCGGCACCAAGTATACGCTTGCGGAGCTGATGGAGTATTCTCTGCGCTATTCGGACAATACCGCGTACTATATGCTCGTCACGAAATTCGGTGCGGAGGGCTTTAACAGTATGGTCAGGGAATGGGGCTATCCGTACAGCCAGATCACGGTTGCCGACCGCTTCCCCGGCGTTACGGCTTCGTTCATGCGGACGGCCATGCGGAAGATGTACCGGCTGCGCAACAGCGGCGCATGCTGGGAGAATGCATGGAATGCACTGGTAAATTCCGAACGCAGCTTTGCGCGGGAGGAGATCGGCGGCAGCAATGATGTCGCAGCGAAATACGGAAGCTGGGACGAACAGTATCACGAGACAATCCTCGTTGACGGGGAAAAACCGTATATCCTGGTGATCCTCAGCCGTGCGACGGTCAGCTATGTGCCGGATGCGGAAGCGATCAGGAAAGTCACGGCGGCGGCGAAAAAGGTTGCCGATCAGTATAATCAGGGTGACCGCTATGTTGTATCACCGGAGGAGGACGGCGCACAGGCTGCGGCTGAAGGCACGCAATCATAATGCATCGCTTTGCGGTGATGCTTCTGCGAACAGAAAACGGGAACCGGCATGCGTGCCGGTTCCCGTTTCGTTTTCTGCTTATGCTCCCGTTTCGGGCTGGATCTGCGCATTCGGGTCAGCGCGATAGATCGCCTGCTCCACCTGCGTCATGCAGAGATTCATGTAGACCTCATAGTTCCTGATGTCTCTGTATGTCTTGTCATTGATCTTGTTTTCAATCGCTGCTGCGATCATTCCGGTGAGATTCAGTCCCACGCTCTTCATCCGGCGGAAATGCTCAAAATGAAAGATCAGCACGGTTTGTCCGTCGGTGTTCCGGTCCGCCGGTGCTTCCTCCAGCACGGCCTCGAAATTGTTGTTCCAGCCGGTGAAGCGAATGCTGCCGGCATGCCTTGTGACCCAGTGTGTTCGGGCATTGCGGAAATCACTCTTTTTGATCTGTTCGATGACTTCATCAAAATCCGTCTTTTTCATGATGATCTGATACCGCTGCATGAAGTAAGCACCCTGTCTTTTCTGATACAGTCCCTGCTGCTTCCACTTGGATTTGTCCATCGTGCTTTTGACGATTGCTGCAATCAGCAAAGCGGCGCCGACCGCCAGAACGGCCAGTGCGGCAGTGACATGCTCCGTCGCGAAAAAGGCACAGAAAAGTCCCAGAACGGCGAGGAATACCAATACGCGGCCGATCTGTGCTGCCTGATTTACCGGCTTCACATCGTTTTCTTCGATCATGCCCTGTTTGCCGGTCCAGCCGTTGATCTGTGCGGTTCTGGCAGCCAGCTCATCATGCTTCACGGATTCGATTTTATTTCCGATATCCGCCGCCTGAATCCTGCCGTAAACAGCACCGGCGACACCGACCGCTGCAGTGAGGCATGCAGTCACGAGCATCGCGGCTGAATCGCCGTTTGCAGCGTTTGCCGCAACATAAAAGAACAGATGAAATGCCTGAAGCACAATAAAGGCGATCATCATACGCTCGACATGCTTCCATGCCTTCACAGAATTTCCCGCCTTGACGGCTTTCTGCGCTCTGCTGGCGTAGAAGCTGGTGATCACGAGATCGACCATAACCAGCGGTAAACCGATCAGCAGAATCACTGCAATATCACTCAGATTATCATAGGTGGTGTAATGAAGCACGGCTGAGTCGATCAACCCGAGTACAAGAGAAACGCCGAGCGCGATGATCCAGATCAGCATCGGGCCGCTCTTCAGATAAAACTTTTTCCTGTCTCCCAGTGCCTCATAGGTCAGACTTTCCGTTTTCGGTACGCTTGTCTCATAGCTTTTTTGCAGATTCGCACCGCAGTCGGGGCATTTTACGGAATCATCGGGGATCTCGCTGCCGCAGTTGATGCATTTCATACTGATACCTCCTGAAAAAGTTGGAATGATATGTAATATTATACCATATTTTTACGGCGGTGTCACCACCCGATTGGGTAGGGGCGGCAAAACGGAGATCTTTATGCCTCAGTTGCCGGTTATCTGCATTGAGTGCCTCACAAAAAATTTTAGCCGGGCTTTTTCAACAAAGCTCGGCCAAAAACTTTATTGGGCTGACAAAGATTTGGGCGGATTCTCGCACAAATAGAATAAGGTATCGCTTCGCGATGCTATTTTGAATGGGGAAAGCAGCCCTACGGGGTACTTTCCCCAAGCCCCAATCTTCCCC
>CAMNJD010000268.1 GCA_946540705.1 uncultured Ruminococcus sp.
CATGTTGAGTCGGGCTGCACACTGGATATGAACGGCGGCGCTCTCTATAACGGCGGCACGGACGACAAGGGCGGCGGTGCGATCTGGAATCGGGGAACGGTCAGTCTCCAGAATGTGCTGATTGCAAACTGCTGGGCATACGGCGGCAGAAGCACCGACAACTGCGGCGGCGCAGTCCGCACGGACTATGGCGCAGCCACTTCGCTCAAAAACTGCAGTGTCCGCGCCTGCTATGCGCAGGATATCGGCGGTGCATTCATGGTAAAGGACGGCACGCTGAATCTCGATGAAGTTGTGATTGCGGGCTGTGAATCCAGAGAAAACGAAGGCGGCGCGATTCATCTTGAGGACAGCACGCTGAACTTCACAAATGGCTCTGTCAAGCGCTGCAGCGCGCTGGCGGACGAGGCTGGTGCGATCTATTCTGACGGCTCTGAAATCAACTGCAATAAGGTGCTGTTTGACGGCAACTACACCGAGGACAACGGCGGCGCGATCTATGTGACCAATGACAGCGCGTTCCATTTGCAGAACTGCACATTCAGCGGCAACCATGCAGACGATGACGGCGGTGCAGTTTATGTGAACCAGCTGGACGGCAACAAAAAGAAGGGCTATATCACAGACTGCAAATTCACAGGCAATGTGAGCCTCGGAGAAGGCGGTGCTGCCTATGTAAACTGCTCGCTGGTCAAAATGGACAGTGTAGAAATGACCGGCAATCAGGCGAGCAGCGACGGCGGTGCGGTCTATCTTCGCAGCGGTTATCATTTAGGCGTGCAGGGAAAAATGATTGTGCGTGACAACACCGCGGACGGCAGTGCAGACAATCTTTTCGTGGGATGCGCTTATGCCGGAGGCAATCATGCTTACCTGACGAACGGCGGTCTGCTGGAGGGCTCCGACCTGCACCTGACACCGGACAGCAACAGTTCTTACACCGTTTTCAATGAAATCAGCAAGGCACAAACCAAGTACATCACGGTGGACAACGGAAAGAGCACGCTGGAAAAAACAACGGAAAAGGAAGAGCGCTTTGTTTCGTCGGTGATCGGCGAGGGCAAGATCTTTGCGATTCTCGTCGGTCTGTTCGCCGCGCTGATTGCGATTATTGCAGTTGTGCTGGTGAAAAAGCACAGCGACAAGAATCAGACGGAAGCTGAGGATACGCCGGACAATTCCGAACCGAAAGAACAAGCACCGGCTGCGGACACACGGATGCCGGAGCCGGAGATCACAGAGGAGCCCGATACACCGGAGGAATACGCTCCGACAGACAGCACACAGGAGGAAATCCCCGCCCAAAAGCCGGAGAAACCGACCGCGCCCAAATCACCTGCAAAGCCCTCCGAACAGTCCGGAAAGAAGAATTATCCCGCACAGAAGCACAACGGCAAGAAAAAGAAGAAGCGGAAGAAGTAATATGCTCCGCTGACGGCTCATCTCCTCCTGTTTCGGCATGAAAACAGGGGGAGCTTGCCGCGTTTTGCGAACAAACGCATGATACAGCAAAATGCTGTTTTCATAAAATTCTATCAGGAGGTAAATCTATGAAAGCGAAATGGAAAACCCGCATGATCGCGGCTGTGTGTGCTGCCGGTGTCGTGTGCAGTCTCGTGAATGTGAACGCGCTTGCAGCCGCAGTCCCCGCCGCATTTGAGGATGCCGTCTTTGAGGTGCAGTCCGGCATATTCACATACATCCCGAAGGCAGGCGCAGACCCCGCCGAGGACACCTACTATTACAGCGACGGCTATTTTCAGGACAGCTCGATCGGCGAAAATTCGCATCTGGCATCCATGTCGATGGCACTCGCCTTTTCAACCTTTGAGAACGGCGGTTCGTCCTATGTGCGTGATCTGTTCGGAAAAATCGGCTACGGGGATATTGCAGTCGGTGATATGGACGATACCCCGACCCGTGACACGATCGGCACTGCGATTGCGCACAAAAACGTGAACGGCCAGGAGATCGTTGCGGTTGCGATCCGCGGCTCACGCTATTACAGCGAATGGGCTGCAAACCTGACCGCGGGCGCACAGGGCGATATTGAGGGTGTTGCAAAGCCCGCCGAAACGGTCATTGCACGCATCCGGGATTACATCAGCGCCAACAAGCTGCAAAACGTGAAGCTGTGGATTACCGGCTATTCCAGAGCGGGCTCCGTCGCCGATCTGGTCGGTGTGTATGTCAATGAGCACCCGGAGGAATTCGGCACCACGCAGGAGGATGCGTTCATCTATGCCTTTGAACCGATGCACTGTGCGGCGGATTCGACCTATTACGGCAACATCATCTGCTATCTCAACAAGAATGACATTGTCGGGTATGTGTATCCGGAGTCGTGGGGAATGCACCTGAACGGCGCAGTCATTCCGCTCGGTGAGAGCAAGACGATTACCGAAAAGGAGATTCACCTCACCGCAGACGAAAAGGTGCAGGACATCGGCACGATCACGCTGGAGGAATTTCTGCCGAAGTTCATTGATTTCATCACGACCGATCTGACCAGAGATGTGTTCTCCGGAGACTGCGACGATGCAGTCGCAGATGTTGTGGAAATGTTCGTCAACAAAACGCCGGAGGAGCAGCAGGCGCTTGTGAATTGGCTGAAAAACGATCTGCTCGCTGCCGCGCAGGAATACGAAAATGACCGGCTCATGTATATCGCAACCGGTGAAATTTTCAGCGGCATCATGCAGCACAACAGCGATAAAATGTACCGCCAGCTTTCCGACGATGTCCTGATTCTGCTGGACAAGGTCACGGAAAACTGCCCCTCGCCGCTTTCTGCCGACGAAGCGCAGATGATTCGGGAGAATCTGTATCCGCTGCTGCGTGCAGTCGGCCCGGTGCTGATGCGCGATGCGCTCTATAATGAGGAATGCGGTGTCAATTCGCCGTTTGAAGAGGGCTATGACGACCCGGACTACGACCCGCAGACGGCAGAAACACAGCTCATGACCTATGAGCAGTATACCGCCAAGCTGGCACAGCTGGAAGCAGAGGAGCAGGAACGCCGGAACAACATGACCGACTATGAGCGCGGCTATGAAAACGGCACGCATGCAGAGGCATGGACAAACGGGTACAATGACGGCAAAGAGGATGCCTATCTTGCAAGCTATGACGACACGGTTCCGGACAGTGAGAATATGTCGGCAGAATACATTGAGGGCTTCAAGCAGGGTTATCACGATGACTATGAGGACGGTTTCGAGTGCGGCTATTCCAATGAGGTGGATACGCGCACTGACGAGGAAATCGGCTATGATGTCGGCCGCAGCGCCGGTTACGACGCGGCGTTGCAGGATGCGCTGAACGGCGAAGCGCATTACCGTGAAAGCTACGATGATACGCCCTTTGCGGATGAATATAACCCTTACGAGGATGAAGCGGCATACAACGCCGGCTTTGTCAGAGGCTATGCGGAGGGCTATGAGGAATCATTCCCCGAACAGCTGGCATGGCAGCATCAGCTGCAAATGGAACAGCCGCTCTATCATGTCGGCACATTCCTGCTGAACATTCAGGATATTCTTGATGAGCATCACCCGCAGACAAATCTCAAGCTCGTGCAGGAGACAGACAGCTATTATACCGAGCTGAACGCCGGCATGCTGACAATCAGCTATTATGATGCGGCAAGCTTTGAGCGGAAAACGGCAAGAGCCACCCTGCTGAACGGCACGGAAACCGCGCTTTCGTCCGGCTGGTATGCGGTCAATCAGGATGTGACGATTGAAGGCGATCTGACGCTGGACGGCAATGTGAATCTGATTCTTGCGGACGGCTGCACACTGACCGTGAACGGCGCAGTCACCGGTGATTATGCGCTCAATATCTACGGGCAGTCGGAAGAATACGGCACGCTTGCGGCGGAATCCGTTTCGGTTGACAGCTATCAGCAG
>CAMNJD010000269.1 GCA_946540705.1 uncultured Ruminococcus sp.
ACCGTCCGTTTGAGGAAATGATGTACGGGCTGGAAAGCTGGATTCCGCTGTATATGACCGGGCAGGTCAGCCCCTACTATTTCAAATCCGTGCGGAACGGCATCTACCGGCATCTGCTGTATTCTGCGGAGCATTCTGCGCTGCGGGCGGAATGCCTGACCGGCTTTCACGAGGACGGTCTATACGACCTTGTGACGGACGAGCAGGATGTTGCCTACTGCCGGAAGCGCGCAAAGGAGCTGTTTCAGAAGGCTTCGCCGCTCATGGAGATTTATCGCGAGGATTCCGCGGCGGAATTCCGCAAATTTGAGGACAGAGAAAGCACGCACACCGGAGCACGGCGGCGGATCCTCTCCGTTCCGCCTGTCTGTACGCTCTCGGACGAGCTGCTGCAAAGCATCATGGAGCGATGCCAAGTGCCGGAGGTCAGACAGCTGCAAATCAGGCAGTATGTGAACCGCCAGCGCATCCTCACGGAAAAGATATTGCAGCACAGCACCGTCACCGACGAGCTCCCGGAGCTGACAGAGGAAGAATTCACACAATATCCACTGTCGCTGTCGCTTGCGGGAATGCTCTGTCCGGACGAATTGCAGTACAGCTATGCAGAATATCAGGCGCATCTGAAGCTGACACATGAATATGAGCAGACGCATCCGGGCTATTCGCTGATTCAGTCGCCGCGGGCAGCATTTCGCAATATCCAGATCAGTATGCTTTTGAACGGCTATGTGCTCATCACGAAAACGAAGCACCCGATGATTCAGTTTATCATCCGGCACAGGAGCCTCTGTGCCGCGGTTGAGAATTTCGAGATCACAGCGCCGGGCGAAAAGCCTGCACCCATTGAAAAGGAGGATGTATCATGAAAACGCAAAGATTATGTTCCCTGCTGACAGCCGCGGGCATTCTGCTCGCAAGTGTTCCGTTTGCGCCGGAGCTGCTGGTGGATAGCACGTTGACTGCATATGCGGCGGATGAGGAACTTCTGGGACCGAATCATCGCTGGACGCTGGATGATGAGGGTACGCTGACAATCACCGGGACAGGAGCGATGAGGGAGAATATTATGCCCTTCGGCAATCATCTGGACATTGTGGAAGACATCAAAAAAGTCATCATTTCGGATGGCATTACAAGCATCAGCAGCCGCGCTTTTTCGGAATGCACAAATCTTGTTTCCGTTACGCTTCCGGAAAGCCTTACAAGCATTGGCGATGAGGCGTTTCGTGAATGTGTGAGCCTGACAGAGATCAATATTCCGGACAGCGTCACAGGCATCGGCAATTCTGCGTTTTACAATTGCGAAAGCCTGACAGAGATCAATATTCCGGACAGCATCACAGGCATCGGCAATTCTGCGTTTTACAATTGCGAAAGCCTGACCGAGATCAATATCCCGAAGGGCTTAACGAGCATCGGCGATGAGGCGTTCGCCGGCTGCAATGGCGTGACAGCCTTTACAATTCCGAACGGAGTCAAAAGCATTGGCGAATCTGCGTTTGCAAGCTGCACCGGTCTGACCGAAATCACCGTTCCTGACAGCGTGACAAGCATCGGCGAGCGCGCGTTTTCTCGTTGCAAAAATCTGACTGCCGTGACGCTTCCCGACAGCATCACGAGCATTGGCACGGAGGCATTTGAAGGAACACCGTGGCTGGATGAAAAAGAAGCAAACAGCAATATGACGGTCATCAACAATGTGTTGGTTAGCGTAAAGGAATGCAGCGGTGCTGTTGTCATTCCGGACGGTGTCACCTGTATCAGCAATTTTGTATTTTACAGCTGTAGTGATCTGACCTCTGTGAAGATACCTGACAGCGTGAAAAGTATTGGAATGCGGGCGTTTTACGGCTGTTCGGGTCTGACTGAGATTACGATTCCGGGCAGTGTTGAAGAAATCGGTATGGAAGCATTCGGACTATGCAGTAATCTGACAAAGGTTCGCATGGGCAGCGGCGTGTCAAGCATCGGTCCGGAAGCATTTTATCAGTGCAAAAAGCTAACCTCTGTAACAATGCCGGACAGTTTGAGAAGCATCGGATGCTCGGCGTTCTGGGAGTGTGTAAATCTGACCGGACTTGTCCTGCCGGAGGGACTGACCGACATTGGCGATACTGCGTTTTACGGCTGTAACGGTCTGACCGAGGTCACCGTTCCTGCCAGCGTAGAGAGTCTTGGCGGTTCCTCGTTTGCGTTTTGTAAAAGCCTGACCTCTGTAAGTATTCTGAACAGCATGACGAAATGCGTCGGATTGCCATTTTCCGCTACACCGTGGGAAAAAGCAAAGCGAGAGGAAAGCCCTTTCCTGATAGAAAACGGTATTTTGCTAGATACAACCTATGATTCCTTCGATACTGATGCAGTTGTTATCCCGGACGGCGTTGTCAGCATTGCCGGCGGCGTATTTAAGGGCTGCGAGCAAATTCCGAGCATCGCTGTTCCGGACAGCGTGAAGATCATCGGTGATGCTGCGTTTTATCAGTGCAAGAGCATCACGGAGATCAATCTTCCGGAGGGACTGATCAGTATCGGAGAAGCGGCGTTTTATGAATGCGAGAGCCTGACTGATGTCACGATTCCGGACAGTGTAACCGAGATCGGCGAGGAAGCGTTTGAGTTTACACCATATCAGAACGCAATCTACGCAAATAATTATTTCATCATTGAGGACAATGTTCTGATTGACGGAAAACGCTGCGAGGGTATTGCCGTTATACCGGAGGGGGTCATCGAAATCGGTGATGAAGCGTTCAGTTTTGATCTTCGATACTGGGGACCCAATGATGTTGTTATGCCGAATACTGTGACATACATCGGCAGGTATGCGTTTGAGGGTTCCCGCATCAATGAACCCCATATTCCTGACAGCGTAACATTCATTGACGATTGTGCGTTTCGGGATTGCGGAGGATTTATGCAAGTCTCGATACCGGGCAGCGTGAAAGCAATCGCAGACCAGGTATTCTATCACTGCACAAACCTCTGTTATGTCACGCTGGCAGAGGGCGTGGAATATATCAGCAAGTTTGCGTTCGCAAATTGTGAATACCTGCGGGAGATCATCATTCCGGAGAGCGTAACATATATTGCCGGCAATGCATTTAATAATGACGAAAAGCTGACGATCAAAGGCATCGCCGGCTCTTACGCGGAAACCTATGCAAAAGAACACAAGATTCCTTTCGAAAGCATTTCCAGTATACCGGTGGTCACAATGCCCGCAGTCACCACTGCACCGATCACCGAAACCGAGACAACCACGACCACAACAACGACCGCCCCGCCGGTCAACCGCAGCGCATTCAAGACCATTGAGGCGGAAAGCGCCGATGTGCTTGAGGGAGTCTATCCGGAGGAGCAGTCCGAGGAGCTCACCTGCATCGGTTATATTGAGAACGGAGATTATGCGACCTACAGGGATGTGGATTTCGGCAGCGGCGCCGTGAAATTCATGATACTGGCATCCGGCATCGAGACCGGCACGGTCGAGCTGCATCTTGACGGTCCGGAGGGAGAACAGATCGGCAGCATCACGGATGAACCGACCGGAGACTGGTTTGATTACCGGCAGTTTGAGACAGAAATCACGCCGACAGACGGTGTTCACGACCTTTGTCTGCTGTTTAAGGGCGACGGAGAATACGTTATGAACGTGGATTCGTTTGTCTTTGCAAAGGAGCAGAGCGGCAGCACGCTGTACGGCGACATGAATCAGGACGGGAGCCTTTCTGTTGCAGATGCCGTGCTGCTGGCACGTTTCATCAGTGAGGACACCACACTGACGGACGGTCAGATCGGCAAGATTTTGGATGCCGAGCCTGATTTTGACGGCGACGGACTTGTGACAATCCTCGATGTGGCAGCACTGCTGAAAAAGCTCGGTGAAGCATAAATCCACAATATATAGCGCCGCGATGTGAGAAAAGCACCGCGGCGTTCCGTTTCGTTATACCCCTTGAAACTGAATAACAAATCGTTATCCAGCACAACCATTCCCCCGCCATTGCAGGCGATTCTCTGGAATCTGATCGACCTGCTGCCGGAAGAACGGGACTATCTTCAGGTGTTCTGGCTGAAACCTTTCGGCGTAATGCAGCAGGTGATCCACACCGCTGAAGAGCCGGAATACAAGAAGGTGCTGCTATTCCCAAGTGATAACCCGATTAACGCGAAAATCTACGTCATCGACGATGACGACCACACGACAATGCTCCTCGCTGAGGAGTACTAACGACAAGCCCCGCCAAACGGCGGGGCATTTTCTGTTTATGGAGGAAAAACGAATGGACGAAACCAGAATTTGCAGCCACTGCGGCTGCGTGCTCGAAGAAGACGAAGGCACTGAGCTCGACGATGATCTGCTCTGTGACGACTGCATGCACAGCAAACAAAGGATGCAGAACGAAAACATCAGAGAAAGATGTGCTCATTTTGGCAGTCATAGCAGTGTAGTATTCAGAGATCGAATAATACTCTGAATAAGAGCATATAAAAGTAGGGGGAGCCGACGGCTCCCTCGTTTTTCTGAAACAAATTTTTTCGCGTAGGTGTACGGTAGGTGTATTTTTCCTCCCACGCGGATATTGTTAAAATAAATAAACATCGTAAACGCACGCATTTACGAGGTTTTCGATTGGTTGCGGAGGGCGGATTTGAACCACCGACCTTCGGGTTATGAGGTAGCTGCGGCATGTTTTACGTCGTTTTATCATGTGTTATTTTGTACGAAAATACGTCGTTTTCGCTGTTGTTTTCATGATCGGAATATCACAAAGAATAGAGCTGCAATATTCCAAACTGATGTCAGAATTGATGTCAAATCGCAGCAATGACCTGAGACACCTGGAGGCACAAAAGCTCACATTCATGATCGCCTTTTCTTGTGCAGAGAGCGCTCTCCAATGCTCCACAAATCATAATCTTATTTCATGACTCTTTCGATCGTACAGGAATGGCCCTTTTGTTCATCATAGCTGATGCCGACCAGCAGGATCTCACCGGTGTATTCCGCGATTTTTTCCGTATACTTTCTGGCTTTGATCTGTGAAATAGCGGTATCGGCGGATTGATTCCGCTTCAATTCCACGACAA
>CAMNJD010000270.1 GCA_946540705.1 uncultured Ruminococcus sp.
GAGCATAAATACGGCGAACGACCGCTGCTTTTGCTTCATTCACCGCCGCAGAACCGTCTTTTCTGAAATATCCGAACGGAAGCCGCGCCGCCGTGCAGAATCCGGCAGACTGCCGCGCATAGATCGCCGAGCGCACCTTTCTTGAAATGTCACGCGCATACCAGTCATCCATGACTGCCCGGATCGGAGAATAATCATTTGCTGCGGACCGCACCCCGGTGTCTATTCCGTCGTTGACTGCGATCAGGCGTGCGCCGTGAGCCGGAAACCAGCGCTCAATCAGCTCACCTGTCCGGATATAATCGCGGCTGAGCCGGGACAGATCTTTCACCAGAACCGTCTGAATCCAGCCTTCCTCAATTCCCGAGAGCATCGCTTTGAATCCTGCACGGTCTGAGCGCGTGCCGGAAATACCATCATCGCAGAACTCGGCAACAACAGATAATCCGTGCATATTCGCGAAATTCATCAAAATCTGCCGCTGTGACGCGATGCTCTCGGATTCTGTACCCGCTACGCCGTCGTCCCGCGAAAGCCGCAAATAGAGTGCCGTGCTGCCTGCCGCATACCTCGACATAAGCCGTCATTACTCCTTTCATGGCGGAAACAGAGTGAACGAAATTAGCCCCCCAATGTACGCCCTTTTTGGTAATTCAAACTTTTTTTCAGAATTCACTTGACTTTCATCGCATTCTGTGCTATAATATCACCTGTAAGAACGACGCGGAGTGGAGCAGTCCGGTAGCTCGTCGGGCTCATAACCCGAAGGTCGGTGGTTCAAATCCGCCCTCCGCAACCAATCAAAAACCTCGTAGATACGTTATTCTACGAGGTTTTTACTTTTAACAAGGTCGGACAGCATATGCAAAATACACCTACCGTACACCTACGGGATTTAGAAAACGATTTTTCATGTTTGAGGGAGCCTTTCGGCTCCCCTTTTCATATTATGTTAGTTGCACTATAAATATACTATTTGTGCGTGTTTTACTGCTCCGATGGTATGTGTCCTTTTTTCCCGTTTTTTTGCAAAAACTTTTTTATCATCCTATATTTATTGAAGTATATTGAAAAACAATTATGGCTGATACAATTTCGGCAATATTTTAATAAGTTCAAATCTCGGCTCCCTTGCACTTCCTATGTTTAGAACAAAGTATCCATCATCGAAAACATATTCATTTCCCAACATCAGGTCTCCCTCCCACAGAGTATATGCAATTCCCTTTCGCGAAATCCGGTCTTCTATTTCGTCTGAGAAATCGGTTACCCGTTGTAGCCTTTCGTCGATAAAGTAAAACTCTCCGTTCTCTCTTTCAATTAATGCGAATCCGTTACTAAACGAATATGCTTTGGAAACATCAGGCATGGCAGTATCGTTTCCGCTTGCATCAGAATAACCGTAATAGACTTTGGCATTATCCCTGTCAGCATCCTGATAAACCAGATATTGTCCGGTAAACGGTCCATACCAGTCGTGTTTTGTCATGTCACCGTGATAGCCTTCATGCGTTTTGTCTGCACTCTGGTTGCCGTTCATGTCGATATATTTTTGCTTACCGTTCTCTGCCACAAGCGCAGTGCCATTAACAAAAGGGCGTGCTTCTGAGTATTTCGGTTCAATTACGGTCTCACCATTCAAATTAAGATATCCATACAGACCATTTTCAAACCTGTGTGCAGATATGCCGCAGCTGAACAGCAAATCTTTTTCAGTGACGGAGAACACTTCTCTGCCCCAGAAATCAATCACGTTTCCTCCGTCTCCATACCGGAACTCCGACACCCATGCCGGAAAAGATGCTTCATCATGAATGATAACATATCCGTTTCCGACTTGATTGTTCGGATTTGAGATCAAATCATCAACGGAATCTGAGAAGTATTCAGAGCTCACAGAATCAATACAGCCACTATTTTCACTTTTTTCCGAACATCCGCACAACAAGATGACACTTGTAAATAGAATTATCCATACGCTTTTTTTCATTTTCATTACCCTCCGATGACTTGAGACCAGAAAATGATGCTATTTCCAGCTTACCATATAATTTGTATTTGCATTTATGCCGATTCTATCGCCTTTAGAATTATCCTTCTCCCAGCTTTTCAAGCAATGCAGTAATATCCATAATTATCACCAGTCCGTCTTTCTGCACCTCTGGAATGTGTAATTATTGATCAAGTCCACGCCGTCAGGGATCGTAATGCCGGTCAGGCTCTCGCAGCCGTAAAATGCATCTCCTTCAATGCTTGTTACGCTGTCGGGAATATGAATGTCTGTCAGACTGCTGCATCCGGAAAACGTACTTCCCGAAATCGTTTCGAGCCCGTCCGGCAGCACGATGCCTGTCAGGTTTGTGCAATCCCGAAATGCTGCAAAATCTATTCCCCTCACACTTTCCGGCAGGTCGATTCCGGTCAGGCTTTCGCAGCCCTCAAACGCACACTTTCCGATCGCGGTCACGCTATCCGGGATCGTAACACGCTGCAAATTGCTGCATCGCTCAAATGTTGATTCTCCGATATACCATACGCTGCCTGGGATGATCACTTCGGTCAAGGCGCTGCATCCGAAAAACGCCTCCGCATTGATATCTGCACTGTCCGGAAGCGTGACAGCTTCAAGGCTTGTGCAGTTCTTGAAGCACTTCCACCCGATGGATGTCACTCCGTCCGGAATGACGATACTTTTCAGGCTGCTGCATTCTGCAAAGGCACTGCCGCCGATGATCCCCTGAATACTGTCCGGCAGACTGATCTCGGTCAGGCTGCTGCATCCGCTGAAAGCAGCCCCTCCGATATCCGTG
>CAMNJD010000271.1 GCA_946540705.1 uncultured Ruminococcus sp.
GATCCGGTGGATCGTTTTTGGAAGAGGGACGCCCTGCGATAGAGGGCGTCCCTAGGCAAATTGCAGAGCGATTTGCGATAATTTTAACAAATGTGAACCACCCTTTTTGTTACAGAAACCACCCCAAATGTTATTAGCCCAAATTTTTTCGGAGATATCGCTGCATAAAAACCCCCTCCGCACCGGCAGAGGGGAAGACAGTCAATGCCGTCATATCATTTTGCTGAAATAGATCCATCTGAAATATGTGACGGTGATGATAAACACCGAGACAGCGAGCAGCGTAAAGAACACTGCGGGACTGAAATACCCCGCAGCAGCCGCAGCTACGAGAATCGGCTTGATCAGTGACCGGTACAGCTTATACCCTGTCAGCTCGGAGATCTTCAGATTGCGCTCGTCCGTGTTTTTGATATAATCAGCCCGGAGCTTTTTTTCATCCTTCAGAATGACGCATATCCGGACTGCGGAAGCGATCAGATATACGGCAAGCGCCATAAAAACCCCGGCATGAAATCCCCGGAAAAAGTCGCCGAAATTTCCCTGCGGATAGAACTCAGACAAATAACCCTGCTGACCGACCAAAAATACGGCAGACCCCAAGCAGAGCATGACACCCGTTTCGCGCAGACTGTTTTTCAGTGTTTTCCTATACTGTTCCATATGAACCTCCCGATCATTGTATTTCCGAAAAATCGAATACTTCCTCAATCGTCAGATGAAAATAGCGGGCAATTTTATAGGCCAGAACAAGAGAAGCGGTATATTTTTCACATTCGAGTGAAGTGATCGTCTGCCTTGTGACATCCACGGCTTCTGCAAGCTCATCCTGTGAGATCCTGTGCTGTTTCCGCAGCGCTTTGATTTTTGATTTCATATTTCACCCCGTATTGAAATGCTAAGCTCGCTTTGCATTTTTAGTATAGCACACTTTGCAAAAAATGTCAAGTACACTTTGCATATTTTTCAGAATTTCTCCGTAAAAAAAGGCGCCCCCGAAAAAGGGAGCGCCTGTTCACCGGATTCGTTACATCGGAGGCATTCGGGTGTTCATGGCAAGATAAGCTCTGGTCTGCATATTGTCACCGACTGCACACTGCGGCGCGTAATACTGAATCATGCCGACGATCCGGTCGATCTCGGCAGAGCCGCCTGTCAGCTCATTCAGAAAACGGTAATCCACACGGTCGCCGTAGCAGTTGTATGCTGCGAGATACAGCCCCGTAGGCTTGTTGTCGCTCATCAGCATGCCGATCACCGGTGATAACAGCATCATCATCACCGCCGCGGCACGCCGGTCCTCCTTGCAGGCAAGCAGCATGTGCGAGGTCGGCATGAATGTCGTATACCGCCCCGGCGCCATAATATAGGTCGGCGTCAGACGGAACTGATGCTTTTTGTCCTCATAGGCGACATAGCCGTTCGCGGCATTGATGACCGCCGCGACACTGTCTGCGCCGCCGTATCTGCGAAAGATCATATGCTGTGCTGCTTTCTTCTCGCGGCTGCGGTCTACAAGATATCCGATCCAGAACCCAAACGCGACAAGCCCGAACAGAATGCAGCATGTGACCAGCACGGCGGGCTCCGGATCTCCTGCAAAGATCACGGCATAATTGATCAGCGTCATCAATGACAGCATGACCAGTATTCCGATCAGGCAGCCGTTTGTTTTCGCGGAAAGCTCGATCCGGACACGTTCGATCACATCGGCACCGCTGAGCGGCGTCATCTGTTCAATCTCTTTTTTTCGCATGGCAATCCCACAACTCCTCGTGTGTCAAATTGAAATGATGAAATCCCGCCTGACGGCTTGGCACGCAATCTGCTTGCTTTTTTTCCGTCATCTTGCGCACCAGATTGAATCAGCGGTTCTTTAGGAAATACTGGCGTTATTTCTGTGTGATTTTTTCGCCGGCATGATCGGGATGAGCTTTGCCTCATCCGGCAGCAGCGGCTCGAGCTTGGTGTCATACTCCGGCGGGATCAGTGCCGTATCCAGCACAGTCTCAACCGTTTCGCACGGGATAAACCGGATCGCATTGCGGACAGTCTCGTCGAGCTCTGCGAGCTCCGGCTCATTGCCCGCGGGAATCAGCACGGTACTGATGCCGTTTTTGTAGGCTGCCATGGATTTTTCCGTCAGGCCGCCGATCGGCAGCACTCTGCCCTGAAGGGTGATCTCGCCGGTCATCGCGATATCATGCCGCACCGGAATGCCGCTCATCGCGGAGATCAGCGCGGTCAGCATCGTGACGCCTGCGCTCGGGCCGTCCTTCGGGACAGCGCCCTCCGGCGCATGGATGTGGATATCCTTGGACTTGAACAGCTCGGGGTTGATGTTGTATTTCTTCGCGACCGACCGGGTATAGGAGATCGCGAGCTTGGCGCTTTCCTTCATGACCTCGCCGAGTGAGCCTGTGACCTGAATCTCGCCCTTGCCGTCCATTGTGAGGACTTCGAGCGGCATCAGCACGCCGCCGACACTCGTCCAGGCGAGCCCGTTGACCATGCCGACGGTATCTGCGGTCGAGAAATAGTCGCCGAGGAATTTGTGCGGTCCAAGCGCTGCTTCAACGGTTTCCGGCGTATAGACGACCTTTTTGACATCCTCCGTCAGCAGCTTTTTGGCGCATTTTCTGCACAGGGATGCGATGTTGCGCTCGAGTGTGCGGACGCCGGCCTCCTTGCCGTAGTAGTCGATCAGGTCATAAATCGCGGCATCGGAAATCTTCATCTGCGCGGCCTTGAGGCCGTTTGCCTTGAGCTGCTTTTTGACGAGATGCTCCTTTGCAATGTGGAATTTCTCCTCGCGGGTGTAGGAATTCAGCTCGATGACGTCCATACGGTCAAAGAGCGGAGCGGGAATTGCGGAGGCATCGTTTGCGGTCGTGAGGAACATGACCTGCGAGAGGTCAAAGAGCACCTCCACATAGTGATCGCGGAAGGCGTGGTTCTGTGCGCTGTCGAGCACCTCAAGCAGTGCGGCAGCGGGATCGCCCTTGAAGTCGCCGGAGAGCTTGTCGATCTCATCGAGCAGCACCAGTGCGTTCATGCTCTTTGCCTGTCGGACCGCCTCGATGATGCGGCCGGGCATTGCGCCGACATAGGTTTTTCTGTGGCCGCGGATCTCCGCTTCATCGCGGACACCGCCGAGCGACACGCGGACATAGTTCCGGCCGAGCGCCTTCGCGACGGACTGCGCGATCGAGGTCTTGCCGACGCCGGGAGGGCCGACCAGACAGATGATCTGTCCGGTGAGCTCGGGCTGAAGCGCATGCACGCTCATCGCCTCGAGCACGCGCTCCTTGACGCGCTTCAGGCCGTAATGCTCCTTATTGAGCAGCTCCTCCGCCTTGCGGATGTCGAGCTTTTCCTTGGTATATGTCCCCCAGGGCAGTGACAGCACCGTTTCGAGATAATTGCTGATGACATAGGCTTCCTGCGAGCCCGAGGGCATTTTATTGAGCTGATTGGCCTCCTTGCGGAGCTTTTCCTTGACCGCATCAGAGGCATTGAGCTTTTCGATCTGGGTGATGAATTTCTGCGGATCATCGCCCGCGCTGTCGCCGAGCTCCTCAGAGATAATGCGCTGCTGCTCGCGGAGATACATCTCACGCTGTCCCTGGTCGATGCGCGACTGCACGGTATTTTGCAGCTCTGTCTCGATCTTCAGCACCTCATTCTCACGCACGAGCACAGCATAAAGCATCGTCAGGCGGAGAAACAGGCTGCCCTCCTCCAGCATAAGCTGTCTGTCGTGATAATCAAAATCGAGGTTTGACCAGATGCCCTCGAACAGAAGCTGCGGCTCCTCCTCAGTGAGGATCATCTCTGCGAATTCACGCGGCATTTTGCGCGAAAGGCGGCAGTTCGCAGCGAATTCGTCCTTGACGGAGTTGACGATCGCCTGAATCTCAGCGGGAGAGGATTTCGAGCGGCTGTAGGTCGGCATGGCCTTGAATTCGGACTGCCAGAAGCCGTCCTCCTCGGGCGCGAAGATCTTGGTGAGCTTTGCGCGGCTGATGCCCTCGACCAGCACTCTGGTACCCTCGCGGGAGCGCATGACCTGTCTGATCTCGCAGATCACGCCGACGCGGTAGAGGTCGCGCGCCTTTGGCTGAAGCACGGACTGGTCGCGCTGTGCGACAAGAATAATGCGTCTGTCCGCATTGACGGCCGCATCGACGGCTTTTTTCGATTCACTTCTGCCGATCTCGAAGTCGATGACCATATGCGGATAGGCAACGAGCCCGCGCAGTGCGACAACAGGCAGGCGCTGAGCAGCTTCCTCGCGAATTTCCGTTTCGTTTTCGTTGATTTTTTCTTTCTCTTGCATGTCTGTATCCAATCTGCCCTGCGCGGCGGTAGTGCAATGCCCTTGCCGTGCGCAGCCGGCCGGAGCTCCCGAAACCCGTATTTTTTCCAAATGATCGTGTTGTTCTTCTATTATACATGATATTGCGAAAAAAAGCAAGCGGAAAAGAGTGACAGCCTTGTGAAAGCGATATGAACGGGCATGTCAGACATACAGGCGCCTGCCGACAAGAGCCTTTGCAGAGGAGCTGTCGATTTTTGGTGAAAACGCTGAAAATCTGCATGCGGGGGAAAAAGCATTGTCCGCAGGGCAGATTTGTGGTAAAATAGTAGGTGAAAAGCTATGCGCTGCGACAAAAAGATACCGGCAGCGTTCATGGAACATACCAAAGAAGGAGCCGAACAACGCTATGTTTACCAGATATATCGGAATTGATCTGGGTACGGAAAATACCCTCATTTATGCGCGCAGCCGCGGGATCATCATGCGGGAGCCGTCCGTCGTGGCGGTCAATACCCGCACCGATCAGGCAAGCTCTGTGGGCAAGGACGCCAAGGAGATCATCGGCAGAACGCCGGGCTCGGTCATTGCCGTGCATCCGCTGCGCGACGGCGTCATCGCCGATTTTGATATCGCCGCTACCATGCTTCAGGAGCTCATCAAAAAATCCCTCCGCGGTACGCTCTTTACAAAGGCGCGTGTCATCATCTCCATTCCCTCCGGCGTGACCGCAGTCGAGCGCCGCGCCGTCAAGGAGGCCGCAGAGAAGGCCGGTGCAAGACCGGTGCAGCTCGTGCAGGGGCCGCTTGCAGCCGCACTCGGTGCCGGCCTGAACGTCATGGAGCCGACCGGCAATATGATCATTGATATCGGCGGCGGCATCAGCGAGATCGCTGTCCTGTCAATGGGCGGCATCGTCTCCTCACGCACGGTGCGCACCGCAGGCAATGCCTTCGATACGGCGATCGTCAACTATGTCCGCAAAAAATACAGCCTGCTGATCGGTGAGCGCACCGCAGAATCGGTGAAGCTCGGCATCGGCTCGGCATTCCCGGAGCCGACCGTCAGCGAAATGGAGGTCAGCGGCCGGAACCTGCTCAACGGTCTGCCGGAGAACATCACGGTCACCTCCGATGAGGTGCGTGAGGCACTTGCGGAGCCGCTGAATGAGATCATGGATGCCGTCCGCGAAACACTGGCGCACACCCCGCCGGAGCTTTCCGCCGATGTCATCGAGCAGGGCATCACCCTCACGGGCGGCAGCGCACTGCTCAGAGGCATGGACAAGCTCGTCAACCGCGAAACGGGCATGCCGGTCTATGTCGCGGAATTCCCGCTGGACTGCGTGGCAGAGGGCATCGGCAAGGTGCTCGAGCAGCCGGATGACTATGAGGAGCTGCTCGCCGACGATGTGAAATACTACTGATTTGCTGATACAGCAAAGCCCCGGTACATGTTATGCCGGTACTCATATAGAAATTTTGCCCCGAAGCGTTTCACAAAAGCGCTTCGGGGCATCGTATTTTTTCCTGTTCAGTTAAATCAGAATTTATCATAGTATGGTTTCGGCTTTATGATCTTGATTATATGTCCGAATGTTTATTTTAACTGGGCGCGGGGCGCGAATGCGAGGGGA
>CAMNJD010000272.1 GCA_946540705.1 uncultured Ruminococcus sp.
CTTCCAAAAACGATCCACTGGATCGTTTTTGGAATTCACCCTTGCGGAGCTCCTCCGGTGGGGAATTTCGCGCTCTGCGGAGCGCGACGATGGGCGCTGCCCCTCGACCCTGCAAGCCTTTGAAAAGGCTTGAGCGAAACTTTTGATATGGGTGCGAAAAAGATATTTGTGTTAACATGAATTTGTCCACCACCTAAAAAGTTACATACCCGACTTTTTCTCATGCTCCCATTGCGCTTTTCTGTATAATATGTTATAATATGTTCAGCATGTCACAGCTTGACATACTATTCAAAAACAATTCAAAAACAATGTGTTACAAGGAGGTCAAAGATGTATTGTAAGAATTGCGGCGCACAGAATCCGGACGGTGTGCGCTTCTGCATGGACTGCGGTACGCCGCTGCCGGAGCCGGGCCCGAATCAGGGCGCTCCGCAGGCACCGTCCGTGTCCCCGGAAGCATCGGCAGTCACACCGCAGCCTGAGCCCGCGGCAGTGCCGCAGCAGAGCACTCCGCAGCAGGGCTATCCGCAGCAGGGTTACCCGCAGCAAGGCTATCCGCAGCAGGGCTATCCGCAGCAGAGCTACCCGCAGCAGGGTTACCCGCAGCAGGGTTACCCGCAGCAGGGCTATCCGCAGCAGGGTTACCCGCAGCAGGGCTACCCGCAGCAGGGCTACCCGCAGCAGGGCTACCCGCAGTACGGAATGCCGATGGGCTATCCGGGGATGCCGGGAATGCCCGGCATGGCAGCCGCACCGAAGCGGCAGATCCCCGCATGGCAGAAGCTCACGATTTTCGCGGTCTGGGCAATGATGCTCGTGCTCTGGTGGGGCATGTTTGCCGGAAAGCTGTTTCAGTTTATTGATCCGAAAACAAGCCGCGGCAATGAACAGCACTACAAGAGTTATTCGGTCGCCGGGCTGATCTCGGACGGCCGGGACGAAAGCTCCCGCGAAACAGACCCCTACCGCTACGGCATCAACTATTTCAATATGCTTGATTTCTTAAAAAAACAGGCTGACTCCGGGGAGAATACATCCGGTTCAATTACCGGTGCGGCGTTTTCGATCCTGCTCGTGATTTTCGGCGGTGTCGCTGCGTATATCGTGATCCTGGTCTTTGCCATTCTGACGCTTGTGCATTTCGCCGATGCCAGATGGGAGCGTGTCTGGAAGGATCTGCGGCATTGCTTTATCTGGCTGGTGCTCATCAAAGGATTTTCCGCGGTTTTCGTGCTCTGCGCTGCCGACGTTTTCAACAGCTACCGCCGCTACGGCAGCCTGGGCTATGACATCATGAAGATCGCACCGCAGCTCATCATTGCGCTGGCGCTGTCAATCGCCGGACTGGTCGTTTCGATCGTATTCCGCAAAAAAGAAAGGAAGCTCATGCAGCCCGCATACTGAGCTGAACAAGGGAGGAAAATCCTATGTATTGCAAAGCATGCGGTCAACAGATCGCGGACGGTGCTGTGTTCTGTCAGTTCTGCGGGGCGCGGCAGGGGACAGACGCCCGGCAGCCGGCACCTGCGCAGCCAATGCCTGCGGCACCTTCGCAGGTAACGCAGTTGTTCCGGTGCTCGGTTTCGGGCGTGCCGGAATCCGGCATTTCCGGCAAGGCGATCAGTCTTCTCGGCGACCGTGAATTCGGCGCCCGGCTGTTCTGGCGGATACTCACGCTGATCGGTGCTGTTCTGCTCGTGATCCACACCTTCGGCCTGTATTTCGGCACTGTTATGAATGTCACGTCATTCGGCATTGATATGAAGTTCAACCTGAAGAAAGTGATTTCCATAGGCGTACTGAAGGAGAGCACCTTCGCTGTGTTCACACTGATCTTTGAGATCGTCTGTACACTTGCTGTGCTCGGTCTTCTGGCATTTGCCGTGATGAAATTTCTGGCACGTGAGATTCACGGCATTCTTCAGATGCTCGGACTGGCGTTCGGTGCGGTTGCAGCCGGCAAGATCCTGCTCATAATCTGGTACTTTGTCATAACATCTGACATAGACAACGGAGACGAATATGTAGATTACGGCATGAGCTTCTCGGTGATCTGGTCGTTTTTGGTATGTGCTGGCCTGACCGTGCTGTTAATCATGGTCGCGAAAGAATATGCGCAGTATCGTGAGACACCGGCGATCCCGGTTCCAGCCGGAGCATCCGCTGCCTATCAGCAGCCCGCCGCACCGCAGTCACCCGTGCAGCCGTATCCGCAGAATCCGCAAAACCCGCAGGCTCCGCCGTACCGGTAAGCGCAGTGCCTCCGGCTGATTCATCCGGCAGATTCATCATGAGGACTCTGCCCCTTGGAATCCTGCAACCGTTTGAAAAAGTATGATCAAAACTTTTGTGAGGCGGTCAATGTGAATCACCGGCAAACGCTGCATAAAATCCGCACTTTGCCGCTCCCGTATCACGGAATGCCTTGACAACTCACCGTTTTTGTGGTATCATATACCTGTAAATTGATGTGTCTGCACAGAAGCGCAGACCCGTAGGCGGGCAATGCCTGCCGGAAAGGAAACGAACGGAACTATGATTACTGCTATTGTAGGCGGAAACTGGGGCGATGAGGGCAAAGGCAAGCTGACCGATGTCTTCGCTGCCGATGCGGATTATGTCATCCGGTTTCAGGGCGGCGCAAACGCCGGTCACACCATTATCAATCAGTACGGAAAGTATGCGCTGCATATTCTCCCGTCCGGTGTGTTCCAGGAGGGAACAGTCAATATCATCGGCGCCGGTGCCGCATTCAACGCAGACGCATTCCGGAAAGAGCTTGAAATGCTGAAGGAACACAATGTTCCGACGCCGAATATCAAAATTTCCGACCGCGCACAGCTTGTTATGCCGTATCATATCCTCTTTGATAAGCTCGAGGAGAAGCGCCTCGGAAAGCACAGCTTCGGCTCGACACAGTCCGGTATTGCCCCGCATTATGCAGATAAGGCCATGAAGATCGGCTTCCAGCTCGCAGAGCTCTACAATGAAAAGCTCGAGGAAAAGGTCGAGCGCGTCTGCATCATCAAGAACGCAACGATCGCCGGCCTCTATCCGGATGCCGAGCCGCTGGATCCGAAGGAGATTCTCGCATATCTGAAGGACGTTGCGGCATTCATCAAGCCGTATCTCTGCAACCTCGCAGAGCTGATGCACGAAGCCGTCAAGGCCGACAAGAACATCGTGCTCGAAGGTCAGCTCGGCGCACTGCGTGACCTGACAAACGGCATCTACCCCATGACGACCTCCTCCTCGACCCTTGCAGGCTACGGCGCAGTCGGCGCATGCCTGCCTCCGCACGCGATCAAGCGCGTCATCACCGTCGTCAAGGCATATTCCTCCTGCGTCGGTGCAGGCCCGTTCACGACCGAGATCTTCGGCGATGAGGCGGATGTGCTCCGCAGAAGAGGCGGCAGCGACGGCGAGTTCGGCGCAACAACCGGCCGCCCGCGCAGAATGGGCTGGTTCGATGCAGTCGCGACCCGCTACGGCGTAGCGCTTCAGGGCACAACCGATGTCGCACTCTCGCTGATCGACGTTCTGGGCTATCTCGATGAGATCCCGGTCTGTGTCGCTTATGAGATCAACGGCGAGCGCACGACCGAATTTCCGAGCGGCGACCGCCTCGACATCGCAAAGCCGGTCTATGAGAAGCTGCCCGGCTGGAAATGCGATATTTCCGGCATCACCGAATATGACAAGCTGCCCAAGGAAGCAAAGGATTACATCGACTATGTCGAAAAGCTGATCGACTGCCCGATCACGATGATCTCGACCGGCCCGGACCGTGCCGACATGATCTACCGCAAGTAAAAATCAGAAGCCGCTGTTCCCGAATCTGAGAACAGCGGCTTTTTTGGGGCGAATAAAGATTTGGGTGGATTCTCGCACAAAAAAGGTGGTTTAGAACGGTTAAGGCAATACCGCACAGAGCTGGTGGTGCAGGATGCTTAC
>CAMNJD010000273.1 GCA_946540705.1 uncultured Ruminococcus sp.
TAGGGACGCCCTCTATCGCAGGGCGTCCCTCTTCCAAAAACGATCCACCGGATCGTTTTTGGAATTCACCCTTGCGGAGCTCCTTCGGTGGGGGATTTCGCGCTCTGCGGAGCGCGACCAGAGGCTCTGCCTCTGGACTCCGCAAGCCTTTGAAAAGGCTTGAGCGAAACTTTTGTGAGGCGCTCATTTTGCGCCCTGTGTGAAAAAGCTCGGCCAAAACTTTTGTGAGGCGTTTCAGTTACGTTTTGATGACTCCCTGATTGATCCACTCCCACTGATGAAATCCCGCCGGACGGCGCGGCATGCAATCTGCAAAGTGTGCTGCAAAACTTCACAAAATAACAATATCATACCAATTTAGATTGCGCTGCCTGCCGGATATTATTTAGTTGCTTAATACTGCTTGTATATTCCTGCCGGACTTCTGCCGGAAAATGAGGCGCGTTTTCTTCGTTCTGTACAAATCGGAATTGCCTGTTTTGTTTGATCGTCCAAAATTGCTGAATCGACTATGGATTATATTGACTTTTTCGGGCGAAGATGCTATAATAATGATAACTAAATACGCGCCGGGCATACTATGAAATCAGCGATTGAAACGGAGGCATTCATGACCGATAAGGAACTAAGATCACTGAAGCGAGCTGATCTGATCGAGATTCTCTATTACCTCCGCAGAGAAAACGATGAACTCAGGGAAGAAAATGAAAAGCTGAAATCAAGATTGGATACGATCATTGATAAATTGGTTGCTGAGAGAGGTGCGTGCGATCCTGCAGCAGCGGATTCGGAATTGCCGGCACCGGATCTTCCTGATCCTCAATGATCCAAGTATAATCAATAACAAGTGAAGAAACATGAAGCGACTGTGGCTAACCACGGTGTGCATATACATTATAATATAAGTTATGAGCGAAGAAATAAAAAAATTTGATATCCCGACCACTGCTCAATTTGAAGCAGAGCTGAAAAGGTTAAGATATAGACACAACTTCATAAAGTCGATGTGGAGTACGATCGGTTCCCTGATCGTTGCTGCGGCAATAGCGATCATCGTCTCTACAATGGTGATGCCGGTACTGAAGGTCACTGGCACAAGTATGAACCCCACGCTGAACAATGATGAGATCCTGCTGTGCAATAAGCTCGCTGATCCCAAAAGAGGTGACATCGTCGCCTTTTACTATAATAATAAGGTGCTGATTAAACGAGTGATCGGTCTTCCCGGCGATGTGATCGACATTGCGGAGGACGGAACGATCTACGTCAACGGTGAGGTGCTGGATGAGCCTTATGTCAGTGAGTTGGCACTGGGAGAGTGTGATATCGAGCTGCCATATCAGGTGCCGGAGGGAAGGATGTTTGTTCTTGGGGACAACAGACCTGTTAGCATCGACAGCCGCAGCACAAGCATTGGCTGCATCGCGGAAGAAAATGTAATAGGAAAAGTCGTAGTGAGAGTCCTGCCAATCAAAAGTATCGGCTTCTTTTAGAATTTCGGTATATGGTTTTTATATGAAAGCTATATAATATTTTCTCAGGAAAGGAGAGTGTCAGAGACTATGAAATTGGATAACAGAATTCAGGAAAAACTGAATGAGCGAAAGTGGTACCACAGGGTCACGGCGATCTCGCTGGTGTTTAGTCTGCTGTGCGCTTTCTTCGTGCCGCTGGATTTGATGATGCCGGGGTTTGCGGCGACGGATGAGTCAGAAGAGTATGAACTTATTTGTGATATAGAAGAACATACTCACACAGATGAATGCTATACGCTAATCTGTGAAGATGACTCTGAAGATCATGAACATACTGAAGATTGCTATGAACTGATATGTGGGATGGAAGAGCATCAGCATGATGATGGGTGCTATGCTGAAATTGAATCCTTCGATTATAATAATAGCTACTTAAAAATGTCAGCACTTGGAAATACCAATATACTTGCTGCAGCAGGTTCTTCTGGGTTTGACGGACAAAGAAGTTCTAAAAGCAAGCCTGCAACAAGAGAAGATAATAATAATAATCTTATTAGTGCAACAGGCGGAAGTAGCTATTTCACGTCTCCAGTTACTGAAGTAGGTCCTAATACGAAGGAAGTTGAAGATAGCGAGATCCAAAATATCACAGTGTCAATCGGTGGTAATGATTACTCTGCTCCCGATCAAGATGGAAATGGAGTAACAGTACTGCTTGATGAGATGAGCTCTGATCCTATTGATGCAAGTCTTTCGATTAGATATTTAATTGAAAAGGACGGAGATAACTATCCCGTCAACGTTGATTCCCCTTGTATTTATTATCAGCTCCCTGATGGTGTTACAATTCCGGATGAATACTTTGGAAGAACAAGATATGTTAGTGACCCGAATTATAACGGCCCTGACGGACATATTTCTGGATATTTTTCAATTAATGAAAATGGTCTTATTGTAATTCAGTTTACAGAGGATTATATCAGAAACAAGATTTATCTGTCTGATTACTTTGAAGGAAGCATTAACTTTGACGGAAAGATCAATCGTGCAAAGACTCAAAGTGGCGACAGAGAAATCATGATTGGTGGACTGATCCTTCAAATCCCATTTACAAATCAGGATAGTCAACTTGACAAGACTAATAGTGTAGTAAACACTGAAACCGGTATTGATATTAATTGGGCGATTACAGTTACTAATGTAGCGAACCCGGCAGAGTTGTCCGGATGCATACTTGATGACCCGATGTTCCAGAATGCAAGTGTAACGGTTGTGCCTTCTGATGCAGGATCATTTGTTAATGGACAGTTTGTGTTTGCCGATGCTGCGAATTATGCATCAGAAATCACATTTACTTATACGGAAAGTCTTGATGCAGATGACATCAATGATCGGATGCTTGCAGACAATAATCCTTATTCAAATCAGTTCGTTCTGGATAATAATACAGCAACACTGTATGCAAGTGATGGGACAACTGAATTAAAGCACAAAGATAGCACGGCATATAGTAACAAGCCTAGGATCGAGAAATCCGGTGAGGAGTCATATAAAAACGGTCGATGGATCAAGAGTACAATTTATTGGACAATTGATGTGACCGCTCCGCAAGGTGGAAATCTGAATGGGTATTATATCACAGATGATGTTCTGAACCAAACGCTTTCACAGGATAATAAGCTGAAAACGGATGGACTGACAGATGATAATGGTCATAAGAATTCAGTGGTTGTCATGAATGGCGATACGGAATTAACAGAAGGAACTCACTACACATACGATTCGAGCACAGGTAAAATTACATTCAACGGTGATTATGAATCGGTATCAATACTTTATGTTACAAATTGCCATGATGTTGAAAAGGACAGTGAAAACAAGCGAAATGTAAATAATACTGTTAGCTTGTATCATCCTGATAAAGACGATACGCCGCTTGGAACTGATAGTGCGTATGTGTCTTTTGATAATTCCACTTTCCGCTATGGTAAATATGCTTCCTATAATTATGATGATAACCTGATTACATGGGAAGTAAGCGGTACGGTTCTTAATCCAGCTAATGCTAATATCTACCTGAACGATCCGAATGTCCAGTTTTATTTGAAAGATGAGTCGTTCAAAACAATTGGATTAGACGAGCTGGCGCTTAAGTCGGCAAACTGGAATAATTCAATTTATGACTTTGTATTGGATACTACTCATGCTAATGACAGTACACCTTATCTTCTCATAAAGAGTGGTGACAATGTCTATGGTAAGGTTCAGTATAAGTCTGGAACAGATGATACGCTGGAAATTGTTGACTATGAAGAAAACACACCATACCACCTGTCGGCGGTTGCATTCAATTATACGATTGATGTTAGCGGAACTGACGCAAAACCTGCAAACGGAACCTCAGTTACGAAAGATGGTATGACGATAACAGCCAATGAAGATGGTTCTATCATTACCTATAAGAACAGTTTGGGAAACGGTCTTTCGGGCGATGACTATAAGGGCGTAATTGGCGAGTTTAACAAGACGGTAAGAAGTACTATCGGCAAGAGCATGACAAGCGTGACTGGTGAGAGCAGTGTGCTTGGGCGAGATACTGGATGGTATTATACTGATCCGGA
The DNA here is from genome assembly GCA_946540705.1 of uncultured Ruminococcus sp. GTDB lineage: Bacteria > Bacillota > Clostridia > Oscillospirales > Ruminococcaceae > Firm-04. The sequence continues at coordinate 4,097 of CAMNJD010000273.1, forward strand.
AAATCACAATGAACCTGTTTATAAGCAGCTTTCTTGGACAGTAAATCTTGTTCAGGATGAGGGCTTTGCGAAAGATTCTGTTTTTACAGATACGCTGAAGAGTGCGGACAGCAGCGTGCAGCATGTTTTTGATGACGACATGCTTGACTTACAGATTACCCTCAAAACCAAAGAAAATGGGGGCACTGTGATAACCGGCTCCAATGTGTCGTACACACCCTCAATAAGTGGCAATACACTAACGGTAACGTTTGACGCGGATTATAGTGCTTATAAGTATGCAACAATAACCTATAATTCTAAGGCAATAGTATCTCAGATCAAAGGAAGTGGTGATGACTGGTCAACTGCTGATAACCGTTTCTATAATGAAGCTGAGTACGCAGATCATACCGCATCCAGCAGCTACTCTTATCAGAATAAGAACCCAGAGTATATCGAAAAGTTCAATTTGTCGCTCGATAAAAAGTGGTCTGATTCTGATACTACGAAACGTCCTGATAGCATTCAGTTCCGACTGCTGCGAAAGAGTGGCTCTGCATCTGCGACAGATGAGGAGAAAAAATGGAAGTATCTTTCTTATGATGCTGCAACAGGAAACTGGATAGAGCATGAAGAGGAAGGAACTTTGACAGATGATTCGCTCTATCTGTTCTCTGCTTATAGAACCAAAAACTACGCCTATTCCTTTACAAATCTGCCAAAGGACACAACCGCACACGATGGCGATTATGAGTATAAGATCGTGGAGCTTCCGGTTGATGCGTATTCTACATCGTATCAATCTGAGAGTTCGGGTTACAATAGGCAATCATATACGATTACGAATACTCGTGAAAACTCCATTGAGAAGTACGTGCTGGATAAAGATGGAAATCGAATAGAGGGAGGAAGAATATCTTTAGATCAAATCATTATTTCAGATGTCGACCAAAAACATTATAAATTCCCATTATCGGCAGATACTGTTCATTCATATAACGAAGAATATGCAGATGCAGCTGCTAAACTAGGTATAACTGATGAAAGTCCAATTAATAATATTGAGCGTTATACTGGTGAATACTATCTAATACAGTATGAAATTGAAGTGGAAATACTGGATATGACTGATAATGAGAATATCATGATTCGTGATGTTTTACCAGAGGGGTATGTGCTTGCACATGACTGCAAGGATAGCACATATGAATATCAGCCTACAGTTGATGGCACAAAATTGGGAGTGTTTTTTTATGATGGTAATACTCATCTTAAAGCGGCAGACTATACTGAAGGAATCATATTTACTGATGTGATGAATGGACAGGGCATTCCTGCTACTCGCTCTATTAAGTATTATGTGATGGTGCCTAAAGATACATTAGAAGCTACTATTTCAAGTTCAGGCAGTGATATCTTAAATAATACGGCAGAAATTGTTGATAAAGGGATTACTACAAGTTCGACTATAGCGGTTTCAAAAGAGAAAACTGATCATGAGGACAATACTCTCATATCAAAGGATGTGGCTAACTCTTTTGTGGAGGAAGACGGGAAGAGTTTTTATCAGGCTACTGAGCAGGAACTTAGATACCAAATTCTTGTCAACCCTGATGCGAAAAAGCTTGCCGCAACAAACAAATCTACCTATGACATCTACGATGTTCTAAAGATTGATCCGAAGACAGTCGGCGTAGATATAGTGAGTGTAACGGCGAAGGAGGTAAATATAACTTCACCGCTTGAGCTTGATATGAATGGCAGGTATATTATTGATCCTACCAAATATGAGATTGTAAACAGTGAAGAACCTATCACTTATTCATATGTTTCAGGTGATGATTCGGTAACAGCTACAGATGTATCAGGGGAGTATATATTCTTTCCGAAAGAAGATGGTAATCAAATTCCGTATTATCAGACTGAAAGACATTCGACAATCCCAGATGACGAGGTATTGTACCTTACAATTCGTGGCAAGGTTTTAGATCAATGGTTGGGTGGATTTAATAGTACAGATGCTCCCGTTACGATAACATATCAGCAATATTTTTCTGATAGTGGTGGCAGATACCAGTCGCTTTCATCAGTTAGCCCTGTAGCGTCAAATGACTTTGTCAAATCATATGAGTACAATCAGGAAACTGGTGAATACACAATGCTTGTAAAATTGAGCGATATGCCGGCTAACACATCTGATATAAAGATTGAAAGATCTGATTACAGGGGTGAAGGGATTACCTCTGTTACAGTTGAGAGCGCAACTCGTTATAAAACCAACGATCAAGGCGAACTTGTTATAACAGTTCCCGATTCGAAAGCATTGTTGATTGAGTACACTTACAAGGTTGATGTAACATCTGGTCATATCAATGTCACCAACGAGGCTTCCATCGACACGGGCAGTGTTAGCGCATGGGATAAGGAAGATGGTACAGAATTTGAAGTATCTCAGGCACAGGCATTTTCCGGAGCGCAAAATGAGGTCAAGCTCATTAAGCGAGACATTAATGACTACAATGTTAAAATTAGTGCGGATTTCTATGTGGCATACTATGACAGTGATCAGCAAAAATGGATCTTTAGCAGTGCAAACACTGCGTCTACACAAGGAAGCGGTGCTACAGCATACTCCGTCAATAGTTTCACCTTTGATCTACCAGCGGATGGCAATTCTATTCCAGCAGGTGCCGCAAAGGTATCTGTTGCGGGAATCAACCACATCATACTGAGTCAAAGCAATGCCGTCTACAAGTTTATAGAGGTTCCTACAACACCGGGGTACTTAGGAATGAATATTTCCTTCCCAGTAACATATGGAGAAATGACATTTACTACTTTTGATGAACTTGTAAACGATTATTTGACGAATGAGGAGGCAAGATCGCAAGACAGAAATTATCCGTTCAGAACATTTTTCAGCACCTATGTGCCGGTACATTACTTCTCATATGGAAGCGGAACAATTGTAAAACCGCCCGGCGTTGACAGTGAACTGATCAAAAATGTATCTGTTGGAGATAATCTCAACATCGACAACACCAAACTTCTTGGTGTTAAGGCTGAGAAGAACTGGAATGGCGGCACATGGCCAACTGGTGCGACTGCACTTTTGAAGCTCTACTATTCTGAAAAGAAGATAACAGACGGTTCTTTCCCGGACTCTTTAAAGGAAGCCTCGATAGATGCGCTCGGTATTCAGGACAGCACCTTTAAGGCTACTGTATCTCTTAATTCCGGAATGCAGAGCTACACTTGGACGAATCTTCCGACATCTATCAATGATAAACGCATTTACTACTATGTGCGTGAGGAGTCATATACGATCGATGGTGTTAACTACCGGCTACAGGATGACGGAAGTTACACGGACGGTATTGAAAAAGGTTTGTACGCACCAAACTATGACGGAAACGGCATTTCCCGTTCTGACAGCGGCTCTTCTGCGGTTGTCACAATCAGTAACACAAGCGGATTATTCCTAAAGAAAATCTGGCTTGACTACTACGGCGGTGAGATAGACGGGAGCTCGGAAGAACTGCCAAATTCGATTCAAGTAGAGCTGAAGGGCAAGAAAGCCACAACCGGTGCAGAAGAAAAACTCTATATCATCGGGTCAGATGCAGTAGACACAGATGGCATAATTACGCTGAGTGCTCCGAGCTTCATGATGGAGCTTGACGGAAACATTACACTGCGTAATCAGCCTAATACAAGTTCGCTTGATACAACACTTGCTGAGAAAACAGCGGCATTTAATGCAGCGAAAACTGCATATGAAGCTGATCCTACAGATAATGCTAAGAAACAGGCAATGGACGATGCAGAAGCAGAGATGCAAACAGCACAACAGGCTGTTAACGATGTAACTGTTAAGGTGTCTGATTACAGTTTCTTCACATTAACTGAGAAAGATAGCGATCAAGTTACTTGTTGGGACACGAGTGTGATTCCCCCTAATAAAACTGCAACTGTAAGTGATGTATATCGTGCATCGTCTCTTTCAAGTGTAGTAAACGGTAAAGGTCAGATCGCGGTAGCGAACCAGAAGAAGAAGCCTACTACAATTGCGATTACAGCAAATAAAGAGTGGGTAGGTGGAGTTCCGACCGACTCGCCGCAAATTCAGCTGATACTTTACAAGACGACTGATTCTACTGTAACGGAAGAGAACTTTGAGCAAAAACTTGGTGCTGGGGATCAGGTTGGAGATCCAATCACGCTTCCGTACAACGGAAAGTACTCCTACACATGGACAGGATTAACGCAAAAGGATACAGATGAGGAATCTCCTACATATAGGAGTGACTACCATTATTTCGTTAAGGAAATCAAAACCGGACTGACGGGCTATCAGCCGCCGACCTATGATAATCAAGGCAGAACCGGCGGTGGTTCAATGACTGTTTACAATACGCCGGTCAAAACTGGTGAAATGAAGGTAGTCAAGCACATTTCCACACCGACCAATCCGAATGCAGAGAGTTCGTCTGCAGCTGATCTTCCGGAATATCTGTATATTGATGTTTGGCGGTCAGCAGACAGCATTTCACCTGATACGGGTGATGGCGAGAATGGTGGCGATACATTTGGTCCGCAATCCTTTACACAGCAGTTCAGCCCATCGTATCTGGCGGCGGACTTCTCCAGAGGCTTGCGGCTGTCAGCGGCCAAGACTAAGACTAATAGCTTGCCCGGAGGAACAGTTCAGCTCATGGGTGCAGACGATTCAGGAGGTGACAGCACACCGACAGCATTACCGTCAAGCGGTACGATTACGGCGGCGGAGATGAATGCCACAAATAGTAGTAACCCATATGTGATCAACTTGTCAAACGCCAGTTATTCAGATCAAAGCAAAATAAAGATTAGTTTTAACGAACCACTTCCTGAACAAAATTGGTATGGATTATGGATGTCAGCAACAGTTGAGGCTGATGTAACAGGAGAAAGATATGGTGCAACAGGAACTACAAAAGTGACATTATATCCAAGCTCACCAAATCAGACCAATGTTACAACAGGAGAGAAACTCTCTATTGAAATCGCCTTGAAAGACTTGTGTTTAACTAATGGGCAATATAAGACGGTTACAAATATTGAGAATCTTAAAGTTAATTTGTATATTATTCGACGTGATACAGTATGGTTTGTTAATCCCGTTACATGGGAATACAAATCCGGCTCTCTCGCCTTCAAACGAAATGCAGCCGACGAGGATGGTACACACGCTGTATCAGGCGCCATTGGCGAAACTATTACACTTTATGCCGCAAATGCCGATGGTGAAATCAAAGCCGCAGACAGCAATACATTTTCTGATTTCAGTATCAATGATGCCAAGACTGAGGTTACAATTACAGTACCTAATACCACACAGACTTTAGTCCTCACCGATAGTAGCGGCACGCCCTATGAGATCACGATCACACCAATTGCGATGAGTTTGAGCAGCACCGAAGAAATCACGTTAAATCCGGGTGAAACAGCTGAGGTAACGGTTAACAATCCGGCAATTGCGAATGGCACAACTAATGTTACTGTATCACCAAGTGATTCTTCTGTAGCAATCGGCAGCTATGATGCCAATACTAAGAAAATCACATTCAAAGGTCTTGCACCGGATGAGATAACATTCACAATTGCAGATGCGAACAATCCTGCGGCGACTCATACGATCAAGGTAAAGGTCAACCCGATGACGCTCGGCGGTACTGGAACTGATCCGATTTCAATGTTTGTTGGCGAAACAGGAGCAAGTATACCGGTGAACAATCCGGCACAAAATGCATCCGGTCAGGTGAGTGTGACAGCAACATCGAACAGCGGTGCAGTAACAGCATCGTACAGTAATGGCAATGTCCTGATCGTACCGGTAACTACAGGAACCGCAACGGTTACAATTTCTGACGGGCATACAACTTTTGAGATTCCGGTCACGGTTCATCCAAACCTCGAAGCCGAGATTGATGCAGACTCAGCAGATGGCAGAACCTACGATGTTTATGTTGGAACCCCGTTTACAATCAGGACAAATAAGGAAGTGACAAACTGGACATACAACGCGGATCTACTCGAAAAATCTGCTACAGTCACACAAGAAGGCGGCGAGTATGTTTACACCTTTACCCCAAATGCAAGACAAGATATAAGTGGACAGGTGATCACACTTGCACCGAATGATGAGCGTGACAATGGCGGAGCAGAGTTCACAGTCAATATCAAGATGAAGTATCAAGCAGTTGATGCAGATTCTAATGGTGTTACTGATGATATGCAGGTGGTAGGGACTGTTATCCTGAAAAAATATCAGCTTCCGAATGGCGAATATGGTTATCAGGTAACAGATACTGCACCGTTTGATTTTACTGGTACTCAGCTCACATCGGGAGACCTGAAGAAATTGCCTGTAACAGATGACAATTTAGTTCCGTATATGTATGCAATTACCGAGCGCACTTTGGATTCCAATAATGGATATGTAGCATGGGAATATGATAATTTGCGCCTTGGTAATAATCGTGGGCTTGTTGAAAATAATGCCACGACATACAATGTGTTTAACGGAAAGAACGAAGAGGAAGTACCTTCCTCCACCACCCTCCCCGAATCCGGCGGCAGCGGCACGCGCATTTTCTATACGGCCGGTGCAGTCATGCTCCTGATCTCAGCAGCCGGATACACCATGTACAAGCGCCGGAGGTGGTCTGATGAATGACTAGACGGCCGGCACTGAATAAGAAAACCCAAAACAATCAACCGCGTCCGGGGCGGCCAACCCCCGCCCCCGGACATCCGACACCATTTTATCGAAAAGGAGAATTATTATGAAAAAGACAAGAAAGATCGCTGCTATGATCGCAGCTATGGCTCTGGCAGCAACAATGGCAGCTCCGAGCGTGATGATGAGCGCAAGCGCGGCGACAGAAAACAAGGTAACCATCACAGATGAGCAGGGTACAGGACAGACCGCATATGAGCATAAGTACACCGTGTACAAGATTTTCAATGGTACGGTTAATAAGAATGCGGGTGCTCTTGAAGAAATCTCGTTCGCTAAGGAAAACGGTTTCGATGCCTTCCTCACAGCATTGAAGCAGGATCAAACGCTTGGCAGCGATTTTACAAATGCCACGAATGAAGCAGCTGTAGCTCACATTCTCAGCGGGTACGCTAATAACGGCGATAAGGCGAAGGCTTTTGCAAAATTTGTAGCCGATAACAGTGGCCTTGTCTCTGTTGCTGTTACATCAACGAAAAGTCCTATTGCACTTGAAGAGGATGGTTACTACCTGATCATTGAGGATACACCAACTGGAACTCCGACTGATGTCGGTCTGACAAGCTATCTGCTGACGCAGTATGATGCTTCCGAGGGTGTTGACATCGCTGCAAAGTCCAGCATTCCTTCCGTTGAGAAGAAGATCAAGGAAAATGAAAGCTATACGGCCGATGATGGATATGGTGCCGGCTATAATGACACGGCTGACTACTGCATCGGTGACACCGTTCCGTTTGAGCTGATTGGTACGCTGCCGGAAAATATCGGTGATTATGACACCTACAGGTATATTTTCCACGATACACTTGGCACTGAGTTTACCCCGAATAACGACATTGTTGTAACTGTTGTCAATGGCACGGATAAAAAGGTGGTTGCTGCTGCCTCGTATAGCACAGATGCTGCTGACGGGGACACGATTACCGTTACATTCGATGATCTTCTGACTATCACAGATGAAGACGGCGAAGCTATTACCATTGATGCGGATAGCAAAATCTATGTCAACTACACAGCTGTTCTCAATAATACTGCTGTGATCGGTCGGAACGGTCAGAAGAACAAGGTGTATCTTGAGTATTCCAACAACCCGAATCAGGGCGGCGATGGCACTTCCAAGACTCCGGAAGACCAGGTTGTTGCTTTCACCTATGTGCTGGATGTGAACAAGATCGACAGCGTTTCGAAGAAGGCTCTGGATGGCGCACAGTTTGCCCTGTACAAGACTGTCGAGAATGTTGATTATTATGCTGCGATTGATGATAATGGCAAGATTGTTGATTGGATTCCCGGTTCATTTGCAGAGGCAACCTTTACTAAGACTGATGGTACCTCCAATCTCTATGGTACTTCTACGAGTGATGCATCTCTGACGACCGGCAGCACTTTCAGGTTTGTTGGACTTGACGATGGTACATATATGCTGAAGGAAGTTGTGGCACCGGAAGGTTATAATGCTCTCACGGATGATATCAAGGTTGAGATTGATGCTAATACATCGAATGGTCAGAACGAGGACGGCGACGGTACTGAGCTTATTAAGCTTGAACTGAAGGTCGATGGTGCTTCTAAGCAGGTGTTTGATGCGAGTGCGACTGATGATGTGACAACGACAGAAATTAACGAGGCAGAAGTAAATGCAGCAGGTCTTGATGCCGGCGTTCTGTCCTTCGATGTTGAGAACAAGTCCGGCTCCACCCTCCCCAGCACCGGCGGCATGGGCACCAAGCTGTTCATGGTCGGCGGCGGCCTGACGGCAGCACTGGCAGGCGTCTACCTGGTCTCCAAGAAGAGAGCGAAGGAAGAGGAGTAATTCCTGCGCGGATATCATTTCCAAATCAAACATCAATCACTGAAACCTGCGTCTCCGGGGGAATGCGCCCCGGAGGCGGTCAGGGAGAAATCCACAAGGAGTGCGCCATGCGAAAAAAACGCGATATCATCATAACATGCGTCTTTGGCTTCATTTTCCTTGCGGGTCTCTCCGTGATGCTGTATCCGACCTTTGCGAACTGGTGGAATCACCGGCACCAGACGCGGGCTGTCTCCGCCTACAAGGAAGAGGTCGCGAAGCTGGACAACGGCGAGACCGAGCGTCTGCTGAACGAGGCACATGCCTATAACGAGAAGCTCAGCCGCCTGTATGCGCCGTTCACGAGCTTCGATGAGATCCCCGGCTATGAGGACATCCTGAACATTTCCGGCACGGGCATCATGGGCTATGTGTCCATCCCGAGCATTAACGTTGAGCTGCCGATCTATCACGGTACCTCCGACGGCGTTTTGCAGATCGCTGCCGGACATATTCAGGGGTCGTCCCTGCCGGTCGGCGGTGCATCAACACACGCTGTTATCTCCGGTCACCGGGGACTGCCGAGTGCGAGACTTTTTACTGATTTAGACCAGATCGTCGAAGGCGATATTTTCACGATCAACGTGCTGAACGAGGTCTACACCTATGAGGTCGAGCGGATCTTGATTATCCGGCCGGAAGAGACAGACAAGCTGGCGATCTTTCCCGGCGAGGATATTGTCACGCTCATGACCTGCACGCCCTACGGCGTCAATTCGCACCGTCTGCTGATCCGCGGGCACCGCATCGCATCCGTTTATGACAAGAAGATCAAGGTCGGCGCCGACGCGCTTCAGGTCGATTTCATGACCGTGCTGCCGGCGGTGTTTGTGCCGCTGCTTCTGTTGCTCCTCATCTATTGGCACATCACCGGCAGACGCAGAAAGCATATCCGCATTGACAGGTACATTATCCCAAAGCTCCCGAAGCAGCGCTGATCTGCCGCTTTCGGGTATTCTGATTCAAAGGAGGCGGGAGCATGACAGCAAAAACCAGAAAAATGACCGCTGCACTGTTTTTCGCGATCGCCGGGATTCTCTGGTGCATAGCAGGCACATTCGTGTTTGCTGCTGCTGAGGACACAACCGGCTCGCTGACGCTCTGGTGCGCCAAGGATGAGGACATCGTTTCCGGCATGCACTGGCAGCTCTACCGCGTCGGACACCGCGAAGCCAATGATTATGTGTTCGAGGGCGCATTTGAGGGCTATCGCGCAACGCTCGGCGACCGGACAAAGCCGATGACACAGTGGGATTCCGAGACAGCCGAGGCGGCCGGCCTCACGCTGAAGATCAAAACGATCGTCGATCGCATTCCGTGCCGCGCAGAGGGCACGACCGACGATGCCGGTGCGGTGACGTTTTCCGGGCTGGAAAACGGCCTGTATCTTGTCTGGGGCAATATCCTCACCGTCGGCGAAACAACATACATCCCCGGCGCGGTCTTCTTTGAGATGCGCGGCGAGGATGCATCGGTTCTGAATGCATACCCGAAGATCGTGCTCCGGATCATGGATACTTCGGATGTCCGGTATTCGGTGCGCAAGGTCTGGGCGGATGACGCGGAGCAGCAGCAGAACCGTTCAGTCTCAGTCACCGTTGCGCGCTACCGTGACGATGTCTATTTCGACGAGATCGAGCTGAATGAAGCAAATGACTGGACATTTTCGTGGCAGAGCACGAACGATCACATCTGGTTCGTGCATGAAAAGGTGATTCCGGAGCATTACAGCGTCAGCTATCGGGAGAACGATACGCAATTTCTGATTGTCAACACGCTGACAGACAAAACAACCGAAACGACTACGACGGTCACATCTGCAACGACCGGCACGGCAACAACGTCTGCGGCGGTCACGACCGACAAGGTGCCGCAGACAGGGCAGCTCTGGTGGCCGGTTCCGGTGCTTGCGGGCGGCGGCCTGGTATTCATCGGAATGGGTGCTGCGATGCGGAAGAAGGACGATGAGGAATGAGAAAAACAGTGAGAATCTGCTGTTTTATCACGGGAGCAGTGCTGCTATTGTCAGCACTGTTTCTTGTTATTTACAACAGGGCAGAGGATAAAAAAAGCGGTGAAACTGCGAGCAGCGTGCTCGAAAATCTGAAGCGGGAGATTCCGGAATATGTGCCGGAAAGCGGCGCTGTACCGGGGGCAATGCCGGCAGCGGAGGACTACGATCTGTTTGAGGAATACGAAAGCGCCGGTGCGGATGAACCGGTATCCGATATGCCGACGGTCACGCTGGACAGCTATGCCTATATCGGGTACATCAGCATTCCGCGGCTGCAAATTGAGCTGCCGGTGCTGGCGGAATGGAGCTATCCGAATCTGAAAATATCGCCCTGCGTCTACAAGGGCAGCCTGAATACCGGTGACCTGATCATCTGTGCGCACAATTACAACAGCCACTTCGGGCAGATCAAAACGCTGCATAATGATGATGAGATCATTCTGACCGATGCGGACGGAGTCCCGCACAGGTATACCGTGTTCAATATCGAGGAGCTGCCGGGAACGGCGGTCGCGGAAATGGAGTTCGGCGATGCGGATACGTGGGATCTGACCCTGTTTACCTGTACGCTGAGCGGACAGAGCCGCGTGACGGTCAGAGCATGCAAGGCAGAGGAATGAAAGGCGGTGAGGGAATGCGCACCGGAATGAAAATCATCGCAGCGGCGGCGCTGTGCGCAGCATTGACGGGCTGCGGAAAGCCCTCTGAGGATGCGCTGAAGCCGATGCTGGGTCTGAACTGGTTTGCAGCGTGCGAGGATGTGAAGTCCGAGCTGGAAGGCAGAGATGCCTATAAGCTGCTCAGCGAGCGCAGTAGCGGTGACGGGCAGGTGCCGCAGAGAATGCTGGATTATTCCGGCGCGGAGCTGTTTGATCTGCCGTGTGACCTGACGCTTTGCTTCACGGACAGCGGACTGATTGGCTTCAACTATCACGATGTGGAGAAGCAGCAGGATTATAAGGCATGGTTCAGCACACTGGAGGGGAAATACGGCCTCCCGACCGAGGAGAGCAGCGGCATGGCGTCGTGGTACGAGAATCCGCTGGGCAAGGACACGGCGATCTATCTGTTCAATTTGGAGGAGGGCGTACAGGTGTCGTTCTATGCGACTGCTGATTCGCCGGACAAGGACTATGAGAAGCAGAAGGATGCATCAGTTCCGGCACCGGAGATCCGGACGCCGATCGTGCCGGTCACGGAGAATTCGTCTGCGGGAACGGATGCTCCGGAGGATGCACCTGCGGTCACGACCGGCAGGGTGTACCGCGAAGGCGACCGCGATGTGCTCGGAACAGATCCCGCCGGAAATCTGGTCATCGTCGTGACGGACGGTGCGGGCGAGGCTGTCACAAATGCCGCCGGAACAACGGTCACAACTGTCGTTACCGCGACGACCGGAACAACTGCATCGACCGCATCAACTGCGGATACATCCGATACAGATGAAAAGCAGGGAACAAGTATCGCATCGACCGCCGCGCCGGTCAAGGCGGACAGAACCAAAGCGTTTCTGCTGAACGGTCTGGAATTTTACGCAAGCCCGGACACGGAGCGCCGGCTCATGAGCCGCTACACACAGCTTTACGAATACCGGACGGAAGAACCCGGGCAGCCGTGGGAGCTCATCATGGAGTATGAAAATGTGCCGTATGAAGGCAAAAACTGCGATGCTGTCCTGTGCTTCACAAGCCTTGGATTGGTTGGTGTCAATTATTTCGATTCTAATACTGGTGATTACAATTACTGGGTGCAGACGCTGAGTAGCATCTACGGAGCGCCGGATGACACGCAGTATGATTATGCGGTGTGGAGCAGCAGCCCGGTCGGGAGCGGCACGGTGATTTATGTGTTCGCGCTCGCAGACGGCGTGCAGATCTCGTTCTTTGCGGATGACACGGGCTCTGAGCTCGCCTGACAAGTAAAAGCCCGCCGGATGTGCTGTGTGTATCTTGAACATACTGTCCTTATGTAGGCAAACTCAAATAAATTGAAATTTGCGGGTATAACTTCTCCCAATTTACTCCATTCGATCACATGTGTCATTTCTCCCCACAGTCCGGGGG
>CAMNJD010000274.1 GCA_946540705.1 uncultured Ruminococcus sp.
AATCACCGATGCTTTCTACACCCTCCGCAATCACAATTCTGAGAATATCCTGCATATATTCATTCCACGGGGTGTAAAAATAGGAATGATAATCATCCATTTTTCCGCTGCCGGAGATCGTCAGCGTGCCCTCGCTGTCCAGCGTCCATGTCAGGTTCTCACCGCAGGTACCGCTGTCAGCCGCACTTGCCGTGATTGCAGAGCGCAGCAGCAGCGGTGTCCCCTGCGGCAGCGAGCATGCAGAAAACGCAGCCGCTGCAAAGATGCTCAGGATTCGTTTGTACATATGTTTCATAAGATACCTCCTTTGTCAGTTTCTCGTAATTCTTGATCATGGAATTAAAACAGGATATCTGCGTGAAAATTATATAACAATATAAGATTAGTATAACACATTTCATGCAAAATTGCAAGAAAAAAAGTGTGAGCTGCTCCCGTGCATGGTTGACAGCAAGCGCTTTATATAGTATAATAAAAAAGAGGCGGCATTGCTGCCGCCCCGCAAATTAGTAGTTGCCCTCGGTGTAGGGAATATCGACTATTTGCCCATCCTGTGCTGACCTCTCACCTCGCCTGTCGATAATGATCGCCGGTGTCGGTGTGATTATCAGATTTTCGCGCATTCCGCACGATACATTCTGCTGATGGATCGCATTCCCGATTGTTGCAGCTATCACAGCTGCGTCATTGTTCGGAACCATCAATTCTCGTACCAAAGCTGCTGTTTGCTCCGGAGGGGTGTTCGGTTTCTCAAGAATCGTGACACACCCCGGCGCTGCGGTCAGCGTATCCGGTATCACAGGAGCATAGCATCCCTCTTTTGTGGGCACTATAGCGCCCTCTCGCCGGTTTCCGACATAGTTACTCATCTCATTTTCACCTCCGAAGTCATATGGTAAACACCAGTGTTCGCCGGGAAAGGTCGTCAATTCATTGTAGTCAATAAGATTTTGACGAGTGATAACCACCTCGTCGGACTCTAAAAAATCCAGTGTGGTTTCGTTGGAATGGTCTGCGGTATCCCAGAAACTGTCTGCTGAGGTGATTATCGGATCAAAGTGATTGTATACAAGGATGTCATTGCAGCGCTGCTTCAGACGGCTCAGATCGCTGCGGCTCTGTGAGAATTTCGTGCCGTCCAGACTGGAAACCGAGTTGAGCACTAGGTGAATGTGTCTGATGGGTGAATCCTCGTGAACTGCATAGAATGACTGGAAGCCAGGGAATAATCTTGCAATACGATCAGCAACCGGCATGTAAGCCTCGCTTCTGCGTCCTATTTGATCCGGCGTCATCGACAGAACCATATGAATCCACTGCCGCCCGCCAAGTTTATTGAAGATCTGTTTCACTGCCTGCATTTCAATTACCGGCATCTGTGTCAGAATCCCATTTGTACCTCTTAGAATGCCCTCTCGTGTTTTGCTCGGTGCGTTTACGTATTCAAATACATCGTCGAGCGTTGCACGGGAACGACTGCGCCACTTAATCATCTTCAGCACACTCATTTTCGTCATCCTCATCGTATAAATCTGACAGTTGGCGTACGATATCACAAAGGAGTGCTGCAATGTGTGCAAGATCCTTGCGAATCCCCTCTGTTTCCTGTACGGAAATCTTTTCCTGCTGGCACAGAACATCAAATTTGCTGTTTAGCTGATAGAGCTGCGCTGCAATTTCGCTGCCGCCGGTAAGCAAGACAACCTTGTCTTCAGAAAACAAAATCTGCCTTACCAAGCTGCTGCGATTTATTTTCGAGATTTCAGTCAGTTGGTTCAGCATTTCATCCTCCGCCTCTGTGAGACGAAGACTCAATGATCTCTTATGATTTGTCATGTTTTTTCCTCCTGTTCAAAATTTGCCGCCCCGCCCGAAGACGGGGACAGCGGATATTGTAATACAGCAGGGTATCTAGCCCGAACTGTACCACCGTAATACATCTTTGTCATTCCTTATTAGTCTGCTCTTGACGATCATCTTTATGTCGATTCGGCTCAGCTTGCTGCTGATGCCACGGCTTGAAGCAGAGGCCGATAAAGCCGTTGATCCGCTTCCCGCCGATGTCAACTTTCGCTCTGGTGATGTTAGAGTTGTACCAAAGCACTTGCTGAAAAAATGTGTTTCTGCCGAGGGCGTCAACCCCGTTTTCTTCACAGTATTTTTGGTATGCGGTCCACAACGCACTAGAAGATACAACCGCGCCTGACTGCATATCGCAGCGGTCACGCAGAAATTCTTCAGCGGAATGAAGCTCGATGCGGCAGGAATTCAGATAAGCAATGCTCTCCTGCGACATTTTGAAGTCATAACCAGTTGCCACAAGCTCATGCAGTGCATCAAGGAACATACTGCCAATAACGTCACGTTCAGCATAGAGCTTTTCTTTGAGCCCACGATCGAGTTCACTCTCTTTCAGTGTGCTGTGAAAAAAGATGATCACCATGCGACCGAGAATCGCCTCATCAAGCTTAGAAAAAACCGGCGGATGATTGGAAGCCACCAGCAGCTTCAGCTGAGAAACAAAGTCGACATTGTCGTGATACCGCATTCTGCCACTGACGCTTTCGCATGCAACGACACTCTTAAAGGCTGATTCATTTTTCAATACAGCCCGGTTTGTCTCCCGCGAAATGTTCAGTTTCCGGTTCAAAAAATTGTACCGGGAAAATTCATTACCGATTCGCTCAAACGGTTCGTTACTGACAGCATGATTTCCTATTAAATCTGTAAACAAATCACACCATAGCGACTTCCCCGTATTGCCGTCGCCGATAAAAAATACTGCCTTTTTCGCGTCAATTATATCCGATAAGATATAACCGCCGCTTCGCATAAAGCAGGAGGAATTATCTTCTCCCACGCTTTTTTCAAGATAGCGCTTTAAATTCGGAGCGTTGTCCAGTGTACATCTAGGTCTGTACCGAAAATCACAGCAATAGCTGAATTTTTTGCCGCTACGGTTTTCTATTAGCTTTCCGCTAACTGCATCGAATACTCCATTGCGGACATTGACAAGAAACTGATGTTCTTTCAGATTCTCAGATAGATGTAGTTGAAGTCGATCAAGCAGCCGCAGACGATCCAACGCCTCTTGATATTCCGATTTCGGTGTCGAGATCTTTTCGGCTTCTGCAAGGAGATCAACAATGTAGCGTTTTGCGTCGTCTTCTGCGATTCTCTCAAAGTACTGTTCCCGCTTCAAATGCGGAATATCTCCGTCGAAGAATAACTGATTGTGTTGTAGAACGCGTGCAATGATATCCTCAGCAGACAAACGCGCCGGATTGTTATTAGCCATGATAGGCTCCTTTCCGTGGCGGGG
>CAMNJD010000275.1 GCA_946540705.1 uncultured Ruminococcus sp.
TTGACGGAACCGGAACAAGCCCGTCCCGCGCCGACAGTTTCCAATGCATATCTGTATTATGTCAATACCGGAGCAGGCTGCAAACTCTTTCTGCACATCGAAGGCACATTCTTCAATTATCACTATCAGTGCTTTTATAAAACACCGAGCGACAGTGATTATTGTGAAGCGATGGCCGGCAGCGGTGCAGCAGAAGAAATGCTGCTGGAGGAGGGGCTGGGCGGATACGGGATCGAATCCTACAAAGCACTCATTACTGTATGGAATGCAGATCAGAGCGCTTCCGCAGAGCAGTGGGTCTATGTGGATCTATCAAAATCTGATGACGGCGGCACAGAACCGGAAGTCTCAGAACCGGCTCCGGTCGAATCGGCCGCAATGATTTCGGATGCGCGAATCGTTGGAATCTATACCGGAGTAGGCGGCGGATACGATTATGAGTTGGATGTGACGGGGGATTATTCTTACTGGATTGCCGAAGTGAAGGAGGTAAATGACAACGGAGAAATCTCCACACATACGGCTTACAGCTCTGACATGGTAATGAGTGATTATCCGTTTATCGCCGGCGGCAGTACGATTGAAGAACTGAGCGCAGTTGTGACACCCTATGATCAGAACGGAGTTCCGGGCAAACCGTACACCGTAAAGTGGAATCCCAAGGATATCGAGCTGTATCCGAGCGGCAGTGTTTTTCTGTTCAACGGCTATATCGCAACGAAAAATGAAGAACTGAACCTCCGGAGCTATCCAAACACGGATTCAACGATACTTGCAAAAATCCCCAAAGGGACAGAGGTGGATATTTATGAGTCGTATGTTGAAGGATGGTATATTACATATTATAACGGGAAGTACGGTTATGTCAGCGCGGACTATATCGGACGGAAATGATACAGCGAGCGGTAATTTCCGATTCGCAGACACGGTACATCCGCAGCAAAATCCGATCATTCCGAAATGCATTCAGGTGCGTATGAGCGGAAAGGGCGGTGGAACATGATGAAGAATCGCGGTAATCGTTTGGTGTGTGCATGTATGACGGCATTCCTGCTGTGCTGTACAGCTGGGAATACCGCTGCGGAAGAAGCGCCGGAACCGGCAGGCTGCTTCCTTCTTCCGGAGGATGTGCAGCCGCCCGCAGAGCAGATTTTTCGTGATAATGACACCGGTATCAAAGCCATGAACGCATTTCTGAGCGGCACGGTCGGTGCATATGTCACTGATCTTGACAGGGACGGTAAGCAGGAAATGATTGATGTCTTTCTGCTCAGCAATGAATCGTCTGATATGCAGCAGATCCGAATCGGGTTTTATGAGATGGATCCTGCCGGAAATACAGTTCTGAAGCAGGATTTTGCGCTTCGCGATTTTTACGCGGGGCGGATGTTCGACTACGATCTCAAACTGTCATATTTTGAAACAAAGACCGGAAACTATCTGGTCAGCAATGAGATTATGCTGGCTGGCTCCGGTATCTCCGGTACAGCGCATATTCTCTCAATTGGAAATGACAAAAAGCTCTATGCAGTAACATCATTGTTTGATCCGGGTTATACAAGCGGAATCGGACTATATCAGCTGCATAATATCTCTGCCGATCAAATATCCGAATTGAGCTATTCAGGCGGAGACATTTTATATGAGTGGGATGCAGGAGACAGCGGCGAACCAAGCAGTCAGGCGTATTACAGCGCATTGGATCAGGCCCTTGCTCCCTACGGCACAAGAGCTGCGGTTTCCCCGATCTGCGGTTCCTTTTTGCAGGATACGCCGTTTACGCTCCAAGGTGAGAAAGCGGTAATTGCAGAGGTGAAGATTCACCGCAATTACAAGACAAAGGTGATTGATGCGTCTTACTGCGGCACAGATCCTTTCGGCGCAGATGAAACCGATGATCCGCCCTTTGAGCCGGAGAAATTCTATCATAAAATTCTGAATGAACTTCGCCCGCGATATGCCGACAGTTTTTGTTTTCTTGACCTGGACGGCGACGGCAGGGAGGAACTGCTGATCGGCGGGATGGGCGAAATCATCGCAGTCTATGCAAGCAGAAAGAATACAGGACAGCCGGTACAGCTATTCAGTCAGGATCCGGGCTTCCCTTATTATCACCTATTCGGGGACGGCACTGTGTCTTTTGACCCCAGCCCGAACCGACACGGCGGGATGTACGGAAAGGTGCTGTATCAGGTTGCAGACGGACAGCTTGTTCCGGTAAAAGGATACCTGTGTAACGGAGATTGCTATTATACCGACAATAAAGAATTGCTCGTGCTTCCGTTATGTGACAACTTTTCTGAATGGCAGGTCATCACACGAAATGCTTTTAATGATGCTGACCATGAGCTTTCGGGTCAGCCTTTTCAGCCCGTAATGACTCCTTTTGCTGAATATGACAGCCGGCAGGCATTCAACCCTGCGGTGTTTTATCGGAAAATCCTGGAAGAACAGCGGCTTGCGGGGATGACAGGTTCAAACGAGTATGCTGCGGGATACCGCTTCCTTGATCTTGACGAAGACGGACGAGAGGAGCTGCTGCTTTGCGGCAATTCCGCAAACCCTGTCTGGGCTCCGATTTATGCATTATACACAAGCAAGCCGGATTCAGATGAACCTGTACATTTAGACTTGAGATATAATCCTTATGACGGCGGGTACGGCGGATGCTGTATCAGTTATACTGACGGGATCGGCAGTACGGTTCAATATTCATCGGGCGCTGATCTGCTTCCGATTTCTGTTCAGGTTTTATACCGCTTTTCCGCAGGTGAGCTGATTCCGATTTGCGGCTATGCAGAAAAGGAGAATTCCGAGCGGGTGTTTTATACGGAGGATGCTGCAATGCTGGACAGCATCGGTCAATATGATTATACGGAGTGGGATGTCGGTACACGGTCTGACAGCAGGTATCAGGAAATGAAAGAGCTGATTCATGAGATGCACACGAACCGGACACATGATATCAAGCCATATGTATTCTCATTTTTCAGCTTCGATGATGAACGGGAATATCAGCGGATTCATCCGGAAACGACAATCCCTGTCACCGGTGCATACGGCTATGATGCACTGCTGCGGAAGATTCGCGGGATCGCCGCCGCGCCGCATCGGATCAGATATGAGTCGCAGGGAACCTGCTGCCTCAGTACAGATGATTTCAGTCATCTATGGCTGGAATATCAATCGCAGGGGAAATTGAACGATCCGTGCTTTGTACTGCGTGATCTGAATGATGACGGGACGCCGGAGCTGGCAGTCGGCAATCATGCAGAGGGCGGAGCATTCGAGCTGTTTGATTTGTATACAATATATGACGGTGAGATCATACATCTTGCATCCTCCGGTTACCGTGACCGCTTTTCGATCGGTTCCGGTGATGAGATCATGGAAGCGGGCTCTGCCGGAGCAGCGTCCGGTCTGTCTGCTGTATATACACTCAAAAACGGAAGGCTGGAGCCGAAAACGGTTTTGCGGACCGAACAAGGTGTGTATTATTATTTGAATAACGGCGGAACACCGGCAGAAAGCTGGGCGTATATGACTCAGAGTGAATATATCGAAAAAGAGCGGGCGGAGTTTCCGCATTCGCTAAGCCCTGAGACGGTTTCACTTCTGTCATGGAATATCGGAACGGCATTCCCCGGCGATTTCAACAGTGACGCACAGATTACTGTTGCGGATGCGGTTTTGCTCGCGAGATTTGCGGGAGAGGATCAGGTATTGACAGACGGGCAGCTTGACGGCATACTGAATGCACAGCCGGATCAGGATCATGACGGTGCAGTGACAGTTCTGGATGTGGTTTGTTTTTTACAAAGCATTCTGTACAGGGAATGAATATCGGAATCCGGTTAAGGCAGCACCGCTTCCGGAACGGGCAGACGCAGACAGTTCTTTTTCCGCAGGGTATTTGAGAATTCGCAGAATCAGCCGATATCTACCGGAATTCATGCCGATTCGCTCTTGACGAATCCGCAATCTGTGCTATAATAGGATTATCAAGATCAGAGTATACGGAGGCTTACAGAATGAGAACAAAGAAAATCGCCGCAGTGATCCTTTCCTGTGCAGCACTGACCGGATGCGGAAATGCAGACGTCTCATCGGCGGTACCTGCTTCTGCCGGAACCGAGCGCACACAGATGACGCAGACCGCAGTGTCAGAAACGACGGCATCAACGGCGCAGGAGACCACGCAGGCAGTTTCAGAGCCGATTCTGCCTGCTGCATATATGGCGGTCTGCGCAGACATGATGACAGAGATCCCGCCGGAGGAGATACTGGAGGAACGCGACGGCGTAACATATCCGGTGTTTCAGAAGTTTACGTATTATTCGCAGACAGCGGAGCGCGAAACGGGGGTCAATGTACTGCTCCCTTACGGCTATTCAGAGGAAAAGGAATACCCGGTCGTATATGTTCTGCACGGGTCAGCAGACACAGAGGACTGGATGGCGCGTGATGAGGTGCATATCAGCACGATGCTGACCAATCTGATAATAGACGGGCAGGCGGAGGAAATGATCGTTGTTTCTCCGTATATCTATTGCAGTAAGGACATGCCCCGATGCTACGGCCTCAGTACACAGGACTTCCTGAATTTCGACAATTTTATCAATGATCTTGAAACTGACCTGAAGCCGTTTATAGAAGAACGCTTTTCCGTTGCAAAAGGGCGTGATCATACGGCAATCACAGGCTTTTCGATCGGCGGACGGGAATCACTCTATATCGGCTACTCACATCCGGAGCAGTTCGGATTTATCGGCAGCATCTGCACGGCCTCCGGTGTTGTTGACGGGACAGGCAATCCCTGTGCGCTGCGGGAGGAGGAATTTCAGTTTCAGCCGGGCTTGGAGCCATATCTGCTGCTGCTCAGCGCTGCGGAGCAGGATGCGGCTGTCGGAGAAATCCCGTTCGGATATGACCGTATCATGACCGCGAACGGTACCAATCATTTGTTCCATCTGATGACGCAGAGCGGTCACGATGTCAACAGTGTAATCTCTCACCTTTACAATTTTCTGCGCATGCTGTTCCACCAGATGTAAGATCAGTGCCGGGCGTACAGACGTCCGGCACTGAGTGTTTGTGCGCTATTTATCCTTCGCACGGAAGCAAACGGATGCGAGCAGTCCGAACAGCAGTGCAGCCGTGATACCGCCTGCTGCGGATGTCAGCCCGCCGGTCAGAATACCAAGCGCTCCGTGCTGCGCGATATCCTCCCGGATGCCCTGTGCAAGCAGATTGCCAAAGCCCGAAAGCGGAACAGATGCCCCGGAACCGGCAAGCCTGACCAAAGCAGGGTAGATGCCGAGTGCGCCGAGAATCACGCCTGTGACGACATAACCGACCAGAATTCTTGCAGGAGTCAGCTTCGTGTAGTCAATCAGAATCTGACCGATCACACAGAGCAGACCGCCGATCACAAAAGACCAGAGATAGGTCATTGCACTGCCTCCTTTCCGGCTGCGTGCGACAGATGCACGATATGACAGATCCCGGGGATGCTCTCGCCCTGCTGACAGAGCATCGGAGAGAGCAAAGCACCGGTCGCTGCATAGAGAATATTCTGATATTCACCGCTTTGCAGCCTCGGCAGAAAATAGCCGCAGATGATGCTTGCGGAGCAGCCGCAGCCAGAGCCTCCTGCATGTGTATCCTGCCGCTTGTGGTCGAACATCATAACACCGCAGTCGCGGTGAACAGCGCGGAGATCGTAGCCGTTCTGCTCCATGAGCTGAATCAGCAGACGGCTCCCGACAATCCCGAGATCGCCTGTTACGATTGCGTCATAATCAGCCGGGCGCGTTCGCGTTGCCGAGAGATAGCGTGCGATCGTATCGGCCGCAGCCGGTGCCATTGCGGCCCCCATATTGCTTGCATCTGTGACACCCGCATCACGGACACGGCCGGCACAGATGCCCCGGATATACGGAGCGCCCGCCGTCGGTGTCAGCATCGCAGCGCCGGCTGCTGTGCATGTCCACTGCGCGTTCGGCGTGCGCTGACCGCCGTATGACAGCGGAAACCGGAACTGGCGTTCTGCGCTGGAGAAATGAGATGATGTCAGCACGGCACAGTGCTGCATATCCATGCCGGACACCATGCATGCACCGAGCAGCAGCCCCTCCGCAAACGTAGAGCATGCGCCGAAGATGCCAAGGTAGGGGGCATCA
>CAMNJD010000276.1 GCA_946540705.1 uncultured Ruminococcus sp.
TCCCTTAACCGAAAAGCTCAGAATATACGGACTGCCGTCTGCGGGAGAATTCACCGTCACATCATTCATGCTGCTGAGCTGTCCGATCAGCGCACTGCGAAGTCCGGCGGCATATTCCGCACGTTCGGTCAGATTTCCCCGAAGCTGCTGCACCGCAGCACCGAAGCCCGCAATCAGCGGAACAGATTCCGTTCCCGGGCGCAGCGTTCCCTCCTGTTCACCGCCTTTCCAGAGCGGCGTCAGGCGAATGCCCTTTTTGTGATACAGCGCACCGATGCCCTTGCAGGCATGCACCTTATGTCCGCTGACAGTCAGAAGATCTGCGCCGAGCTTTTCCGGATTGACCGGCAGCTTCAGGAAGCCCTGTACGGCGTCACAGTGCGTGATGACATCGCGGTGTTCCCGCTTGATCATTGCGAAGGCACGCTGCACGGGCAGTACCGCACCGGTTTCATTATTCACGAGCATCATACTGACGAGGCAGGTATTGTCATCGACAGCCGCAGCAACGGTTTCCGCACGCAGGATGCCGTCCGCATCCGGTGCGACCCGCACGACCTCGAAGCCCTGTTCTTCCAGAAGATCAAATGCGCCGCGCACGGACGCATGCTCAACCGTTGTGGTGATGACCCGTCTGCGCCGTCTGCCGTAAGCAGCCGCAGCACCGCGGATCGCGATGTGGCTGCTTTCCGTAGCGCCGGAGGTAAAAGTCAGCGCGGACGCCTCGCAGTCAAGTGCCGCTGCGAGCTGCTTCCGTGCATGCTCCATGCAGAGCTGTGCCTCCAGACCGACTCTGTGCAGAGAAGACGGGTTGCCCCAGGTTTTCTCCATAGCTTCTGTCATCGCGGCAATACACGCAGCAGAAGGCTTCGTGGTCGCCGCGGAATCAAGATAGATTGTCATTTCAGTGGTGCTTCACTCCCCTGTATCATTGTTTGAGTCTATTATAACACACTTTTACGAAAAATGCAAAAAAACTTTTTGAAAAATTTGCGAAAAGGGGTTGACAAACGAAACGAAATGTGCTATAATAACAAAGTCGCAAGGGAACAGCCCCTCAGACGGCAGGATATGCGGATATGGCGGAATTGGCAGACGCGCATGGTTCAGGTCCATGTGAAAGCAATTTCATGGAGGTTCAAGTCCTCTTATCCGCATCAAACTCCCTCATATGAAAGTATGAGGGAGTTTTTATCGCAGGTGTAGTTTAATGGTAAAACATCAGCTTCCCAAGCTGAGGTCGGGGGTTCGATTCCCCTCACCTGCTCCAAAGAACACAGCCGCAGATCTGCGAGAGCTCATGCAGATCCTGCGGTTTTTCTTTTTATCCCGCTCCGCGCAGAGCTCATAGAAAACACCTTCCGAAAACCGTCAGCATTCTGCTGTAACCGCGCATCATTTTGTCTTTTTGCAGCTTGACATTGTATCCGATTCATGCTATAATGATTGCATCAAACCGCAGAGGAGGGAGCTTTATCAAACAGGCAGGCATCAAGCAGATTGCGGAAAACCGCAAGGCCAGACACGACTATTTTGTGCTGGAAACCTATGAAGCCGGCATCGCACTTGTCGGCACAGAGGTCAAATCCATCCGGAACGGCAATGTGAATCTGAAGGATAGCTGGTGCAGCATTGACGACGGTCAGCTTCTTCTTCGGGATATGCATGTTTCGCCGTATGAAAAAGGCAATGTCTTCAATAAAGACCCGCGCAGAGTGCGGCATCTGCTCATGCACAAACGCGAGATCCTCAAGCTGTTCGGTACACTGAAAACACAGGGACTGACCCTGATTCCCTTATCCCTCTATTTCAAGGACGGCAGAGTGAAGGTGCAGCTCGGACTCTGCAAGGGCAAAAAGCTCTATGACAAGCGCGAGGATGCAGCAATTAAATCCGCAAACAGGGATATCGACCGTGCAGTCAAATCCCGGAATCAGTAAGGGGAGGCGTAAAACTTGACCGAACCTCGTCCGCTGAAAAAAGGCGACCGCGTTGCAGTCATCAGCCTTTCAAACGGCATTCTGGGCGAACCGTTCTGCGCACATGAAAAGGAACTCGGCGTGAAAATGCTGCGATCCATGGGATTGGAGCCTGTTTTTACGGAGCATGCCTGCGACGGTGTGCAGACACTCTGGGAGCATCCGGAATACCGCGCCGCAGACATGAAAGCGGTATTTCATGATGACAGCATCAGCGGTATCATCTGTGCGGTCGGCGGTATCGACACGTTCCGCACAATTCCCTTTCTTATGGAAGATGAAGAATTCATGCGCGCTGTGAAGGAACATCCGAAATTCTTTCTTGGCTACTCTGATTCAACGAATAATCATCTCATGCTGCATCGTTTAGGCTTGCAAACTTTTTACGGACAGGCCTTCTTGTCTGACCTTGCTGAGCTGTCCGGCGACATGCTCCCCTACTCCCGGATACAAATTGAGAGCTGCTTTGCATCATATCACGGACGCATCATCCGGTCTTCTCCGGTCTGGTACGAGGAACGGAAAGATTATTCTTCCGCAGCACTCGGTACGCTGCCGGTCTCTCATTCCGAACTGCACGGGTATGAGTTGTTACAAGGCGATCCGGTGTTTGAGGGCGAACTGCTCGGCGGCTGCATCGACAGTCTCGGCGAAATGCTGCTGTCGGACTGTGCAGATGAATATTCAGAACTGACCGGTGAGATGCCGTTTATTCACCCGGATGATTTCCGGATGCAGGGAGGAATTACGCACGAATTTCACATTTTTCCTTCGGCGGATGAATGGCTGGGAAAGATTCTCTTTGCAGAAACCAGTGAAACTTGTCCAACGCCCGAACGTCTGCGGCGATATCTGGAAGCGCTGAAAGCTGAGGGCGTATTTGAAGCGATCAGCGGAATATTGGTCGGAAAGCCGATGAATGAGAAATATTATGAGGAATACAAAGCAGTCTGGTGTGACGTCGTGCAGAATCAGAAACTGCCGATTCTATATAATGTCAACTTCGGGCATGCAGCGCCGAGAGCAATTTTGCCGTATGGAGCAAGGACCCGTGTCAATGCAAAAGAGCAGCAAATCATCCTGCTCTGACGGGGAGTTGACAGAATCCCGCAAATGCGGTATAATAAAAGAAAGCAGCCGCTTTTCCCGTTTGGGGGCGTAAAGGTTTCGACGGGGGCTGGGAAGTTTGATTTGCGAGTCGGGCGCATAACCCGTAAAATGTGCAGCTTTCTAAATTTAAACGAGAACAACGATTCCGTTTTGATGGCCGCTTAAGGCCTCCGTCAGCCCGGAGAGTACCGCGTATCCGGAGTCTGGCGTCATGACGCGGTGAACGTCTGCCGAGGACGCACATAGTCGGCAGTCGCACAATGTGCTGCTGGTTCGCATAGCCTGTTTGTCGGCGCTGCATTCCGGGAGATCAAATGACAAACTACACTCGTAGATGATCGGATGAAACGGTTTTCGGACGCGGGTTCAATTCCCGCCGCCTCCACCAAGCTAAAATGTGCAGCCGCAAAGGCTGCGACAATCCCTGTATACCGTGATATTGCGGTATACAGGGATTTTTTTGTGATTTGTCTGAAAAAAGAGGATACACCTTTGCAATCCTGATTACGAGAGCGTCGGGTGCTGATTTATCCCCTTTGCATGCAGCCTCAGTCCCCTTTGAACATTGCCGCACTGATCTCATAGACGCTTCTGCGCTCCTGCGGAAAAACAGTATCATGACGCTCCTGCTTTGCTGCCGGGTCAAACATTGTCCACTGCCAGTCGGTCTTGCCATAATCCTTTAGCTGAAGTGTATTTCCGCTGACAAAGACCTCTGTCGGCCCTACAAAACGGCTGAGCGTCTGCCGGTAATTTTGCAGAAGTCCCTGATACATGGTATCGGGAGCGTTGCTTGTCATGATAAGCAGAACAGGGATCACGTTCTGATTGACACAGGGCGTTTCAAGGTTATAGGTCAGGCTCTGGAAAATCAGACGTTCATACAGCGCTCGGAATGATGCTGTCATCTCAGAAAGGTAATTCGGTGAGCCGATGATCAGCCCGTCTGCCTCCCTGATTGCATCAAGAACGGGAGTCAGACCGTCTTTACAGACGCAGTGCCCCTTAAACTGTTCCTTTTTACAACCAAAGCAGGAGATACAGCCTGTGTATTTTTCAAGCCTGAACAGATCAAATCTGATGATCTCCGCTCCTGCCGCTGCTGCCCCACCGGCGGCTTCTGAGATCAGGGTATCGGTGTTACAGCCTTTTCTCGGGCCCGCATTGACGGCAACAATTTTCTTGCTCATAATTTCATTCTCCGTCTGACCGTACTTTTCACGGATATTTCTCCTTTTACGCCTGATTGAATTTCTCCTTGCCCTGCTTGCATCTGGGACATTTCCAGTCATCGGGCAACTCCTCGAAAGCGACTCCGTCATGTTCTGCCGGATCGTATACATATCCGCAGATCGAGCAGACATATTTTCCGCTTGCCTGCTGTGATGTGAAATCTGCCTCCGCAAGTACAGTGGGAACGGGATGATCCAGATTCATCACACGTCTGGCTTCAAAATTCTCATAGCCCTGCGGCGTATGGGTTCCGCAGGCTCCCACTTGCACCTTACAGGTGAAACGATAGAGCCGTCCTTCTTCATTGCAGCCATCGCCTTGTCAACGGCCTTACGTTCAAGACCCGTCAGCTCTGCGATCTTTCCTGCATTCAGCGGCCCGCCCGCTTTTTTCATAGCATCCGGGATTTGTTCCTTTTCTGCCATTTTATTGATGTCCCAACTATCTCTTGAAGATATCTGCTTGTCTTTTTGCCGTGATACTGCGT
>CAMNJD010000277.1 GCA_946540705.1 uncultured Ruminococcus sp.
TTTCCGCGAGTGCCGAGATCTCCTTCACCTGCGCATCCGCGAACACCCCGACCAGCGGGATCCGCCGGTCAAGCGCCCTGCGGATCGCCCGCGCCGTTTCCTGTGTGACGCAGCGCCGTCTGCCCTTCGCAAAAACCACGCCCGCCAGTTCCGGCTGCACTGCGTTTGCATATTCTGCATCCTGTACGGACATCAGCCCGCATATCTTGATTTTGGTCACTGTTTCTCACCCTTCAGATATTGTATCATTTGCCGTTTATCCGCCGCACGCATCAGTGTTTCACCGATCAGCACGGCATCGGCCTGTGCATCCCGGGCATTCTGAATGTCAGCGGGCGTCTGCATGCCGCTCTCAACAACGAACAGCGTTTCCGCCGGTGCATACTGCCGCAGCCGTGCCGCGTGTCCCGCATCAACCGAAAAGTCCTTGAGATTGCGGTTATTGACACCGATGATGCGGGCGCCGGCCTCCGCAGCCGTTTCGATCTCCTGCTCGTCATGCGCCTCGACCAGCGCCGACAGACCCAGCGCATCCGCGATCTCCCGGAATTCACGGAGCTGTCCGCGGTCAAGGATTGCACAGATCAGCAGCACCGCCGATGCACCGAGCAGCTTCGCTTCATAGATCATGTACGGATCCACGGTGAAATCCTTGCGCAGACAGGGAATCCGCACCGCAGACGCGATCTGCTGCAAATAGCGGTCGCTGCCGAGAAACCACTTCGGCTCGGTCAGGACGCTGATGCAGTCCGCGCCCGCTGCCTCGTAGTCCTCTGCAATCTGCAAATACGGAAAATCCTGCGCGATCAGTCCTTTTGACGGCGAGGCCTTTTTGCATTCGCAGATAAACGCAAGATCTTCCTTTTTCAGCGCATGCTCAAAGCCGAAGCTGCCTTTTGGCATTTGCTCGGCATCTGCGCGGATGGAATGCAGCGGGCGTTTCCGTCTGGCATTGGCGGTGCGCTCGGCTGCAAATGCCGCAAGCTCATCTAAGATCGTCTGCATCGCGCTCACCGGTTCGAGGCTTCGATGAAGGCATCGAGCTGTGCGATTGCCTTACCGCTGTCGATCAGCTCAGCGGCGAGCTGCACGCCCTCTTTCATACTCTGCGCCTTGCCTGCGATGAACAGTGCCGCTCCGGCATTCAGCAGAACCGCATTGCGCTTGGCGCCCTGCTCCTCGCCGGACAGGATCGCACGGGTGATCGCGGCATTCTCTGCCGGTGTGCCGCCGACCAGCGCGGACTTGTCGCAGCGCTCGAAGCCGAAGTCCTCCGGCGCGACCGTATAGGTTCGGGTGTCGCCCTCGAAGAATTCACAGATCATGGTATCGGAGCTGAGCGAGATCTCGTCGAGCTTATCCATGCCGTAGACGACCATGCCGCGGCGCACGCCGAGCCGGATCAGCACCTCGGCAAGCGGCTCGACCAGTGAGGAATCGTAGACGCCGATGACCGTGCGCTTCGCGTTGGCGGGGTTGGTCAGCGGGCCGAGAATGTTGAACACGGTGCGGACACCGAGCTCCCTGCGGATCGCGCCGACATATTTCATCGAGGTGTGGTAGGTCTGCGCGAAGCAGAAGCACATGCCGACTTCATCGAGCATTGCGGCTGCCTTTTCAGGGCCCTGCTGGATGTTCACGCCGAGGGCTTCGAGGCAGTCAGCCGTTCCGCACTGTGACGATGCAGCGCGGTTGCCGTGCTTGGCGACCTTTGCGCCGCCTGCTGCCGCGATGATCGCGGCGGTCGTGGAGATATTGAAGCTGTTTGCGTTGTCGCCGCCGGTGCCGACGATCTCCAGCACATCGTAATTGTGATCGACATGCAGCGCATGCTCCCGCATTGCCGCAGCACAGCCCGTGATCTCGTCGATCGTTTCAGCCTTGGTGCTTTTGGTCGAAAGTGCCGCTAAAAATGCAGCATTCTGCGTCGGGGTCGTTTCGCCGTTCATGATCTCGTTCATCACGGCATAGGCTTCCTGATAGGTCAGGTCTTTTTTATCCACAATTTTCTTGATTGCATCAGCGATCATAGCCGGTTCCTCCTTCGGGGCACTGCCCGCAGCATGATTGATATTTCGTTCTGCATTCGTGCTGTCATCGGAATGCGCTTCTTCTTTGATGCTGTCGGACTCTGCGGTGACGGTTCCGTTTGTATAGGAAAGAAAGTTTCGGAGCATTTGCTTGCCGTCCGGCGTGAGGATGGATTCGGGATGAAACTGTACGCCGAACACGGGATATGTTTTATGCTGCACGGCCATGATCTCGCCGTCATCGGTCTGTGCGGTGATGCGCAGGCAGTCCGGCATGGCCGTGTCATCGGCAGCGAGGGAGTGATACCGGGCAACCCGCACGCGCTGCGGCAGTCCGCGAAAGAGCGGGCAGTCCTGCTGCACCGTGACCTCTGACTGCTTGCCGTGCATGAGCTGCTTTGCGTGGATGATCGGTGCGCCGTATGCCGCGCAGATCGCCTGATGACCCAGACAGACGCCGAGAATCGGGATCTCTCCGCCGAGCCGCTGCACGGTTTCGATGATGACGCCCGCGTCCTCGGGGCGTCCGGGCCCGGGTGAGAGGATGATGTGGCTGGGCTTCAGCGCCGCGATCTCATCGACCGTCAGCGCGTCATTGCGGATGACCTTGATCTCCTGCGCCAGCTCTCCGAGATACTGGTACAGATTATACGAAAAGCTGTCGTAATTATCAATCAGCAGAATCATCGTTCAGCGCCTCGCTTTCCTTCAGTGCGCGGACGACCGCCGCAGCCTTGTTGATGCACTCCTGATACTCATTTTCAGGGACGGAATCCGCAACGATGCCCGCGCCGCTCCGCACAAAGACCGTTCCGTTCTTGCGGTAGGCAATGCGGATCGCAATGCAGGTGTCGAGGTCGCCCTGAAAGGAGATATAGCCGATCGCGCCGCCGTAAATGCCGCGTTTGGCACGCTCAAGCTCGCCGATGAGCTGACAGGCACGGATCTTCGGGGCGCCGGAGAGTGTGCCTGCCGGCAGAACCGCATTCACCGCATCCACTGCATCGCAGTCCCCGCGGATCTCGCCGCGGACGGTCGAGCCGATGTGCATGACATGCGAATAGCGCTCGATCGAGTGGTATTTCTCGACGGAGACAGACCCGAAGCGGCTGATGCGTCCCAGATCGTTCCGTCCCAGATCGACCAGCATATTATGCTCGGCCAGCTCCTTTTCATCGGCAAGCAGATCAGCCTCCAGCGCTTTGTCCTCGGCCTCGGTCTTGCCGCGGGGGCGGGTTCCGGCGAGCGGGAAGGTGTGCAGCACGCCGTTTTCGAGCTTCACCAGCGTTTCCGGTGATGCGCCCGCGACCTCGACATCCGTGCCGGAGAAGTAGAACATATACGGTGAGGGATTCAGCGTGCGCAGCACACGGTAGGTGTTGAGCAGCGAGCCTTCAAACGGCGCGCTGAAGCGGTTGGAAAGCACGATCTGAAAGATGTCGCCGTCATGAATGTACTGCTTGGCGCGGTTGACCATATCGCAGTATGCCTCGCGGTCAAAGAGCGGGGTCAGCTCGCCGGTCATGCGGCTGACGGGCTCGGTATGCTTTCTGCCGTTTTGCAGCAGTGCGGCCATCTGCCGCAGCTCCAGTACGGCGCGGTGATAGCCGGTCGCGCCGTCGCAGAGCTTCATATTCGCGATCAGAATGATCTTCTGCCGGAAGTGGTCGAAGGCGATCACCTTGTCAAAGAGCATCAGGTCGAGGTCGCGGAACTGGTCGGGGTCATCAGCGGCAGTACGGGTCGTCGGCTCCTGATAGGCGAGGTAGTCATAGGCAAAGTAGCCGACAAGCCCG
>CAMNJD010000278.1 GCA_946540705.1 uncultured Ruminococcus sp.
CAACATACAGAGCGTGCTGAGCGGTATCGGTGCCGTCCTTCACGGTGCCGGAAGCCTCAACGCCGTTTGCCTTTGCATAGTAGATCAGGGTGTTTGCGAAAGAGCAAGCGCAGCCCAGGTCGGTGTTGCCCGTACCGGAGACTTCGCAGGTCAGGCCGCTGTTTGCAGTCGGGCTGTATGTGCCCTTCCAGTCAGCAGGCTGGCCGCTCCAGGTGAGGTTCGACGGAACGGAGAAGTCGCCGTTCTCATCAATCTTGGTGTTCTCGAGGAAGAAGCTGACCCATCTGTCAAGCAGAGCCTTCAGTGCTTCTTCCATCTTCAGACCGCCGGGAGTGACCTTGCCCTGAGAAGCATCGCCCTCGGTCTTGATAACATAGTACAGCTCAGCGAGACGCTGGGTTGCCCAGAACTGGTTACCGGTCCATGCATTGGAGCCCGGGTCAGCGTAAACCGGGTGCTCGATGTAAGCCATCTTATTGAACTGTGCAACACCCGACGGATATGCAGCATATGTGCCGTCCCAGCAGTTGGTGCAGCCGCCGGCGAACGGACCCTGTGCAGACTGGAGCCAGAGATAGAGCTCAAGCTGTGTCTTGAGGGACTCGGTGTAGTCCTTGACTGCGCCGCTCGACTTCATGCCTGCGCTCAGGCCGGAATCATACAGCAGGCCGTATGCAGCCAGCGGGTTCTGATAGAACTGATGCGAGTGCGAGCAGCCGATCTGCCATGCCCATGTGCCGTCCTGTGCGCCGCCCCATGCGGTGTACCAGCTCATGAGGAAGTGCTGACCCTGTGTGCCGCCGCCGTCAGAATCCTTCTGCTTGCTCTCGCAGCCGATGGTCTTGTAGTACTTGTCGAACATATCGTTACGGCAGAAGTCACCCATCATACCAGCCTTGCCGGAGACAGTGGAATCGCCGACGCCCCAGCGGTTTGCAGCATAGACAGCCTGAATTGCACGGTCTTCTGCGTCAGGAGCGTTGGTGTAGGACCAGGACTTCGCAGTGCTCTGCTGGAATGCAAACTTCATGCCCTGATTCGGGTTGCCGTAGGTCAGGTTTTCGATTGCCGGATGCGGAATCGTCTCGAAGCAGGACTCCTGGTCGCCGCGCTGGAAGGTGTTGATGAAGGTCAGCTTGCCCGCTGTGCCCTGTGCGGAGCCGCCGAAGCCATACCAGTCATCGACGTCTGCGAGCCAGTGCAGCAGATACTCTCTGCCCTCAGAGCTGTAAGTGGACATCAGTTCCTTGCCGATCGGGTTCTTACCGACGTTGGACTGGTTGCCCTCAGACGGATAGTCACCGATGTTGTGCGGATGCTCGTCGGAAACCTGTGCGCTCAGTTCGCCGGAATTGCTCTTCTCAGCAAAGCCCTTCTGATCGGTTGCGCTCGGAATCAGAGCCTCGAGTGTTGCCCAAGCCTTCTTCAGATCGCCGGTGGTTGCGCCGTCAACGCCGCCCTTCTTCGCGATGTTGTCGTGCATAGCAGCGACCCACACGATGTAGGACATTGCCTCGGAAGTCGTCTCATGGCCGTAGTCCGGAGCCTCGCAGATCAGCTCTTCGACAGAGTGATACGGAACGCCGAAGCCGCCCGAGGGCGCATTGGTCTTGCTCAGATAACCGTTTTCAGCACCGTTGGTGACAACGTCATCATACAGAGACATAAAGCGCTCTGCATAGGTGGAGTCACCGAACTTTTCCGCCTTGGTGCGATCGCCGGTCGTACCGACTGCCGGGGTAACAGTGACAGCCTCGTGTGCAGATGCAGTCACGGACATCAGTGCTGAGGTTGCCATTGCAGCAGCAACAACAGCAGCAAGGATTGCTCTGTTCTTCTTGAATTGCATTCTTTTTTCCCCTCTCGTAAAATTTGAAAAAAGTTGTTTTTGCTTCCTTTCTGCACGGTACGCCTTCCGTGAGGGTACACACACATCAGGCGCCTGTCCGGGAAGCGGCCGGACAGCATACGACGGTACAATTCGTCCGTGCAGGCCGGATCGCACCGCTGATTCTGCACTGTACGCTGAGTCTTTGCAGTGTCTGACGCATTCACTCTGACCGGCATCCGTTCCGGGCTGGCATGTGCCGCACGGACGGCACACTGAGCTATTTGCGGGGGCGCACAGCGAGACTGCGCACTTGTACAGTACCTTGATTTTATTATAATGTTTTTGCAGCGCTTTGTCAAGACTTTGTGAACAAACCGTGAGCCCGCATGCCCCTTTTCGGAGGAATCTACAAATCAGCGCTTCCGATTTTGTGCATTTTGCTGTCAGCCGGTTTCGCCGTTCCGAGCCGGTGTTCCGACCGTATTTCTCAGCATTCGGACACATTCTGCACACATGTATGTGGTATTCTGTTTATAATCGGGACAATATGCACAGTTTCACGATATAGACATATTGTGTTCATATCCCGTTCATATTATTCTGCGATAATAAAATGTACTATGTCTGATGAAAGGGGCATTGCTCATCAATGGTTGAAATCAAAAATTTAACGAAATACTACGGCAGTCATCCTGCGGTTCTGGATATTTCCTTTACGGTCGGCGATCATGAGGTTCTGGGTTTTCTGGGGCCGAACGGCGCAGGAAAATCCACGACCATGAACATGATCACGGGATGTCTCCCGGCAACCTCCGGCACCGTGCTGGTGGACGGCTACGACATCGCCAAGGATCCGATGGAGGTCAAGCGCCGCATCGGCTATCTGCCGGAGCTCCCGCCGGTCTATCCGGACATGCGCGTCCGTGATTACCTGAACTTTGCCGCGGGGCTGAAGCGCGTGCCGAGAGGAGAACGGAAAAAGCAGGTTGAGGACGCAATGGAGCGCCTGAAGATCACGGACGTCCAGCGCCGCATCATCGGCAACCTCTCGAAGGGCTACCGGCAGCGTGTCGGCTTTGCAATGGCACTGCTGGGCTCGCCGAAATTCCTGATCCTCGATGAGCCGACCGTCGGCCTCGACCCGACACAGGTCATTGAGGTGCGCCACCTGATCCAGGATCTCTCCCGCGACCATACTATTATATTCTCTACTCATATTCTCGCTGAGGTGACTGCCGTCTGTGAGCGCGTCGTCATCATCAACAAGGGACAGATCCGCGCCGTTGATACGATCGCGAACATTGAGGCGAGCGTGAGCGGCGATCTGCGCCTGAAGATGAAGGTCGAGGGCGAGATCATGAAGGTCACCAATATCATCAAGGGCACCCAAGGCGTACAGGAGATCGAGGAGGTCGAATACGACTCTGTCGGCGTGAATTCCTTTACCGTGCGCGTCGCATCCGACGATGTGCGCAAGCCGCTGATGTCCGCGCTGCTCGCAGAAGACTGCATGGTGCTTGAGATCGCTTCGGAAAAGGCAAGCCTCGAGGAAGCGTTCGTCAAGCTGACCGCGCCGACCGCAAAGCAGTCCAGTGCGGAGGCCTTCGAGGCGCTCGGCCGCGAAATGGATGCTGCACGGGAAGCAGAGGAGGCAGCGGCCGCAGAAGAAAGCCGGTCCGATGCGGATGCCGCCGGTGAGCCGAAAAAAACGGAGCAGGCCGCAGAATCCGCCGGTGCGCCCGCGCAGAAATCCGGCAGGGGCAAGCAGAAGAAGGGAGGAAAGCACTGATGTTTTCACTGTATAAAAAGGAGGTTCAGTCGTATTTTCTCTCGCCGTTTGCGTATGTGGTCAGCGCGCTGTTCCTGATGGTGTTCTCGCTGTTCTTTATCAACGGCATTTCCGATATGAACTCCAATGTCCTCAAATTTTCATTCTCAAATATCTTTTACAATAACTTTTTCTACTTTATCTTCATGATTCCGCTGCTGACCATGCGCACCTTTGCCGAGGAGCGCAAATCGCACACGGAGACACTCTGGCTCTCGGCGCCGATCTCGATCGCGCAGGTCGTCATTGCGAAATACCTCGCGGTCGTGACCGTGTTCCTGCTGATGCTGGTGCTGACGCTGTTCTTCCCGCTTGTCGCGTGGTGGCACGGCTCTGTCATCGTCCCGAGCATGCTCTGCGGCTATCTCGGCTTCTTCCTCTGGGGTCTGGTCTGCATTGCGATCGGCATGATGATGTCCGCGCTGACGGACAACCCCATTCTCGCTGCCGTGCTCGGCGAGGGCGCGATGATCGTTGTCATCTTCCTCGACAACTTCACAAAAACCGCACTGGTCCAGTCCATGCCGGCAGTCGCAAAGGTCTTTGAATGGTTCTCGACCGAGCAGCGCTTCGGCGTTTTCTCGCAGGGACTGTTCAGCCTGTCCGATCTGGTGTTCTTCCTGTCGCTTTCTGCGGTGGTGCTCGTCTGGACGGTCATCATCATCGAAAAGCGCCGCTGGAGCCGCGGCTGAGCCAATGATGCAGGAGGATACAAACGATGAGTAAAATTTCTGTCAACAGCAAAAACAAGCGCTATACGCTGCTCGCATGGGTGCTGGCGCTCCTCGTGCTTGCAGTCGCGATCCCGGTCAATCTGATCTTCGATCGCATGGACTACAATTTCGATATGTCATCCAACAACCTCTATACCCTCAGCAAGACAACGACCGATTATCTCGATGAGCTCGACAGCAAGGGCATTGTCGTCGATGTCTATTTTCTGGAGGAGATGGAGGAGCTGGAGAGCGATCTGGAATGGCTCGCACTCTACCGCACACTGCTCGCCTATGACGCGCACGAATGCTTCAACCTGATCGCATTCGATCCCGACCTGGAGCCCGAACGGCTCAGAAAGGTCAATCCCGACGGCGTCTTCAATCTCTCCGGCGGCGACTTCCTGTTTATCTATCAGGATATGGTCAAGCGTCTGCCCGGCAGGCTGATGTATACATATAAAATGGGCACCGACAATCAGGGCAATGAGGTCGTTCAGGATGCGGAGTTCCGTGCGGAAAACTACTTCACCGGCTACATGAAAACCGTCGTGGACGGCGAGGTCCCGACCGTCTATTTCCTTGAGGGACACGGCGAGGTGCCGCTCGACAACATGACCAAGCTCGCAACGAACCTCAGAAACTACAACTACGGCGCAGAATCGCTGAACCTCATCAATGAACCTGCTGTCCCGGAGGATGCGTGCATCGTCATTATCGCAGGCCCGATGTGGGATCTCACCGATGAGGAGTTCGACAAGATCTATGCATATTCCAAGCAGGGCGGCAATATCATGGCGCTCATGACACCGAACCCCGACAAGATCTCCTACACCAATATCGAGCGCCTGCTCGATTCCTACTGCATCGGCATGGATTACGACCGCATCAGCGAAACCGACACCGCACGCCATGCCTCAAACGATCCGTTCACGTTCATGTGCGACCTTCAGCCGGCTACAGACTCCACAGAGGATCTTGATGAGGACGGCTACCGCGACGGCGATATCACCGCCGCGCTCATGGACTCCAAGCTGCTGACCTATATGCCCGCATCGCGCAGCTTCTATACCCTGTACAACGCCAATTACACGACCTGCTCGATCGCGACGCAGCTCGCAACCGCAACGACCGCAAAGGCCGAGCCCTACGGCGGCACATATGAGGATATGGACGAAACCACGGGCATGAATTTCCCGCTCGCGATGCACTCCAAGGACTCCCTCCGCAATGACTCCAAGCTCGCCGTGTTCGGCACCTCGGAGATCATCACCGATGAGGGCGCAGGCAATGAGTTCTTCATCGTCCCGCTTCAGCTTGTCCTCTCGACCATTACATGGATGTATGATTCCGACGTTGATATGAACATCGCAAATAAATCGCGCACCTACGACAGCCTCGATGTCAACAGCTCGAAGGAGGCCAGCGGCCTGATCGCACTGTTCATCGGCTTCCCGGTCGTCGTCGCGCTCGTCGGTGTCGTCATCTGGCTGAGGAGGAAGGACGCATGAAGCAGCTTCGCTGGGTCATTATTCTCGCAGTCGCTGCCGTGCTCCTGACTGTGACCTTCCTGTTCGTCAACAGGAATGCCGAGGAGAAGGAAAAGCAGGCAAAGGCCGGTGAGAGCAAGCAGCTCTTTTCGATCAATGTGGACGATGTGACGCGCATCGTCATCGACAACGAGGAGGGACATTTCGCCTTCGACTGGAGCAATACCGCCGGGACATGGGAGCTGGTCAGCGCCGATCAGTTCAACCTCAATCCCTACGCCGTGCAGGCGATCTGCAACGCATTCTGCTCGCTCTGGTCAGAGAAAACGATCGCCTTTGACTGCAAGGATCCCTCGCCCTACGGCTTTGAAAATCCAGTCAAGGTGCAGGTCTATACCACGCAGACCGGCAGCGAAAATCCGTATCTGCTCTATGTCGGCGATA
The DNA here is from genome assembly GCA_946540705.1 of uncultured Ruminococcus sp. Lineage (GTDB taxonomy): Bacteria > Bacillota > Clostridia > Oscillospirales > Ruminococcaceae > Firm-04. The sequence goes on from CAMNJD010000278.1 coordinate 6,307, forward strand.
ATACCCCGACCTATGATTCCTACTACGCAATGGTGGACGGCTCGGACGATGTCTATACGATTGACTACTCCTCGGGCTCCATGTTCTGCGTTGCGAAAAACACCCTCAAGAATCTCTATCTCTTTGATACCCTCAGCGCCTCTGTCAATTACTACCGCTGGGAAGAAAACGACAGTGTCATTGAGCTGAAGCGCGACAGCAATGCGCTCTGGCAGCTCGTGACACCGACCGTCGATCAGGATCT
>CAMNJD010000279.1 GCA_946540705.1 uncultured Ruminococcus sp.
TATCTCAGTGACAAGCCGCTCGATACCGATGAGATCCTCAAAACACTCGGCCTCTATGAGCACCGTCACAAGCTGCCCAATCAGCTTTCCGGCGGTCAGCAGCAGCGTACTGCGATCGGCAGAGCGATCGTCAAGAATCCGGATATTCTGCTCTGCGATGAGCCGACCGGTGCGCTTGACTACAATACCTCCAAGGAGATCCTCCGTCTGATCGAGGAGGTCAACCGGAAATACGGCTGCACCGTCGTCATGGTGACGCATAACGCCGCGATTGCGAACATGGCTGACCGCGTCATCAAGCTGCGCGACGGGCAGATCCGCAAGAACTATACCAATGAAACCAAAACGCCCGCTGCCGAGCTTGAATGGTAAGGAGGCAGATCATGAGGAATCCACTGGCGAAACGGCTGCCGCGCAGTCTGAAAACGGACTTCGGCAAATATGCAGTCATTTTCATTTTTATTACCGGCATGATCGCGATTGTTTCCGGCTTTCTGGTCGCAAGCAATTCCATGTCGGTTGCCTATGACGAGAGCTTTGCGAAATACAACATCGAGGACGGCAATCTGGAGTTCTCCGCGCTGCCGGAGCAGAAGATACTCGATGAGATCGCGGACGGCAAGCTGAAATTCTATGAAAACTTCTATAAGGACGAGGCGACAGAGGAGGTTGACAGTACGCTGCGTATTTTCAGGAAGCGCACAGAGGTCGATCTGGAGTGCCTGATGGAAGGCAGTTTCCCGGCTTCGGACGATGAAATCGCGATCGACCGGCTCTATGCGGCAAACAACAAGCTGAAGATCGGCGACGGACTGACAGTCAGCCGCAAAACCTTCCGGATCACAGGATTTGTTGCGCTGACTGATTACAGCGCACTGTTTGAGAAGCCCAGCGACATGATGTTCGATGCGATGCGCTTCGGTGCAGCGGTCGTGACGGAGGATGCATTTGATGAGATCCGCGACACGCACCTGCACTACAGCTACGCATGGAAGTACAACGCCGGACGCATCACTGATGACAAAGAGGCGAAGAAAACCGCAGATGAGCTGCTGGAGCGTGCGGCTGATGTACTGAAGAAGCATGCCGAGGCAGAGGCAGAAGCGGCTGTGACGGCAGCCATCGAACGCGGCGAGGATCCCGCATCGGTGCAGATGCCGGAATTCATGACGCTCGAAAACTTCCTGCCCGCCTACTGCAATCAGGCAATCATCTTCACCGGCAGCGATATTTCCGGCGACGCGATGATGTTCACGGTGTTCCTGTATATTCTCGTTGCAATCATCGCCTTTGTTTCGGCGATCACGACCTCGAACACGATCGTGCAGGAGGCGAATGTGATCGGTACGCTGCGCGCCTCGGGCTACTCCCGCGGTGAGCTGACGCGGCACTATATGATCATGCCGGGCATTGTGACGCTGATCGGCGCGCTGATCGGCAATGTGCTGGGCTATTCCGTACTGAAGGGCTATTTCGCGGATATGTACTACAACAGCTATTGCCTGACGACCTACAAGACCCTCTGGAATGCATCGGCTTTCCTGAAAACGACCGTTGTGCCGGTGCTGCTGATGCTGGTTATCAACTTTCTTGTCATCCGGACGAAGATGCGGCTTTCCCCGCTGCGGTTCATGCGCGGCGATCTCAGTACCTCCAAGCGCAAAAAAGCGTTTAAGCTGAACACGAAAATCCCGATCCTTCAGCGTTTCCGGCTGCGTGTACTGTTTCAGAATATCCCGAACTACGTTGTTCTGTTCCTTGGCATCTTCCTTGCGAATATCATTCTGCTGTTCGGCATGATGTTCAAGCCGGTTCTGAATCACATGGAGGACAATATTGTCAATCACATGATCGCGTCGTATCAGTATGTGCTGAAAACGCCCGAGGAAACAGAGATCGGCGGCGCGGAGAAATACTGCATGACATCGCTCTGCACGCCAGAGGGCAAGCGAAAGAGTGAGGACGTATCGGTTTACGGCTTTGCAGAGAACAGCCGCTATGCACCCGCACAGCCGAGCGGAAATGCAGTCATCATCTCGAACTGCTATTCGGAGAAATTCGGCATCAAGGCCGGTGACACGATCCGGCTCGATACGCAGTATGACGACAAGACCTACAAGTTCAGAGTTGACAGTGTCGTCTATTACCCCGCGGGTCTTGCCGTGTTCATGACAGACGACAGATACCGGGAGGTCTTTGAGAAGGAGCGCGATTATTACACCGGCTGGTTCTCCGACAAGGAGCTGACCGATCTGGATGAGGACAACTGCGCGGCGGTCATCACATCGGAGGATATGACGAAAGTCTCCCGGCAGCTCATCCGCTCGATGGGCGGCATCTCAAGCCTGTTCCTTGTGTTCGGCATCATCATGTTCCTGCTGATGATCTACCTGCTCTCGAAGATCATCATTGAGCGGAACAGTCAGGCGATCTCCATGACGAAGATTCTCGGTTATTCCACCGGTGAAATCAACAGCCTGTACCTGATGGCGACGACGGTCGTGACGGTGCTTTCCTTTGCGGTCACGGTCCCGCTGGTGAATGTGCTGATGGAGAAGGTCATTCACATTGCGATGTCGTCGTATCCGGGCTGGTTTGAGTATCATACGGAATATCCGCTGCTCTGGCTGATGTTCGGTGTCGGCATTGCGGTATATCTGCTGGTCGCGCTTCTGCTGATGCGCAAGATCAGGCGGATCCCCATGAGTGACGCACTCAGGCATCAGGAATAACACACAGCCGCCCTGCGCGATCGGATGCGCAGGGCGGCTGTGATGTTATGTACAGATCCAGATGATCAGCGGGAAGGAGACAAGTGAGAACAGCGTCGTGAGGAAAATGCCCTGAGATGCGAGCTGTTCGTCGCTGCCGTATTCGGTTGCGAACAGTGCCGTTGTATTGGCGACGGGCATGCAGCTCAACAGCAGCAGGGTCGGCGCCAGCACTTCATGATGCACGACCGGCCGGATGATGACCCAGAACAGCAGCGGCAGTGCGATCTGACGCAGCAGCACATAAATGTTCATGCGCATATTTGTCAGCATTTGCGAGGCCTTCATGCCGCTGAGGTTCGCACCCACCACGAGCATTGCGAGCGGCGAGGTCAGATCACCGAGCGTGCCGCAGGTTTCACTGATGACGGAGGGCAGCGGGATGCGGAACACAAAGATCACGACGCCGACCGCCGTACACAAAACAGCGGGCGTCAGCAGCAGCTTTTTCCATGGGATCCCGCGGAGCGTTTCGGAGAGGCTGCTGCCCTCCTTTGCCGAAGCGCCGCCCATCAGAACGACACCGAATGTATACACCAAAATATTGAACACGCTGTTGAGGATTGCTGCATAGAACAGCCCCTCAGAGCCGTAGACCGCTTCCACAACCGGGAAGCCCATGAATCCGACATTGCCGAAGATCGTCATGAACAGATAAAGCCTGCGGTCTTTTTTTGGCGTGCCGGTGCCGAAGACCAGAACCGCCGAGAGGAGGATCAGGATGATGTAAAACAGGAACGAATACAGAAACAGCATTCCGACGGAAACTCCGGAGCCGGTGTCGGCTTGCTCCTGCAATTCAACTGTTTTCATGCGCTGATAGAAAGCGTCGATCATCATGAGCGGGGTCGTGACGTGAAGCAGCAGCTTGGTGAGTTTTTGCTTGGTATGAACGTCAAGCAGGTCAATCCGCGCCAGAATTGCACCGAGACAGAGAATCAGAAACAGCTTGAGCATTTGCTGGATGATAATTCCGATATGCATAAAACCTCGATTCACGAAAAGGGGACATGCACAACGCACTGCGCGCAGGCAGTGCGTTTGCAGAAATCAGATGCCGAGCTTGTCAGCCAGTGCGGAGAGCGGCATTGCGCCGACCACATGCTTTGTGACCTTGCCGTTCTCAAAGAGCAGGAATGCCGGGATGCTGCTGATGCCGAACCGACCGGCGAGCGGTCCGAGCCGGTCAACGTCGGATTTGACGACCTTGACATTCGGGTATTTCTCGCTCAGTTCCTCGAGCACGGGAGCCATCATGCGGCACGGGCCGCACCAGTTTGCCCAGAAATCGACCAGAACCGGGCCTTCTGCGTTCAGAACCTCATTGGTGAAGCTCTGGGTATCATCTGCATGAATCACTGCCATCGTGTAGTCCTCCTTTTTTGGTTTCCTTATTATTGAATTCATACAGGCAAAATATGCGGAGCTGCCTGTAATATTTATTCTATCATATTCTGATTCGGTTGTCAAGATGCGGCCGGGCACGGCGAACCAATAGAAGTTTTGCCCCGAAGGTTTCACAAAAGCGCTTCGGGGCATTGTTATTTATACTGGTGCTATCATGAATCAGAATTTGCGGGTATAACTTCTCCCAATTTACTCCATTCGATCACATGTGTCATTTCTCCCCACAGATCGGGGGTGACAACCCAAG
>CAMNJD010000280.1 GCA_946540705.1 uncultured Ruminococcus sp.
CGGCCGGTCGCGACGCTGTATTTGCTCTCGATATGCGGCATCAGGCTGTCAACGATATCGTCCACGAATGCGTCATATGCGGCATTGCTCTGGTTATCCATGCCGCTGGGGCCGTTCATGGTTGCGCTGGTAAAGACGAGCGGGACAACAACGATCATTTCCTTTGCCGCGCCCTCCGCGATTGCATTGGTGATGATCTGCGGGGTCGGGATGGGGGGCGAGTTGCCCTTGAGGATCATGCGGTCCTCGTCCTCATAATAGCCGTGCAGGAGGTAGAGGACGGGGTACTTCTTGTTTGTGCTGTAATTGGCCGGGAGCATAATGTTATAGGGCTTATTCTTATTTGCTGCGGTGGAGAAATAGTATTCCTTTTTGACCTCGGGGTAGGTGACGCCGGACTTTTTGGTCTTGGAATCGTCGGTTTCATACATCGCGAGCGAATCCTTGACTGCTGCGGTGTACGGAGTGATTGTGCGCATTTCAGCCGGAGGCGGAGTGACCTGCGCCGGGAAATCGTGGGTCTGACCGGTGAGATACTGCACGAACCAGTCGATATCGTCCTTGTCAACGACACCGCTGAGATCGACATCGGCAGCCTTCTCGGCACCCTTTGCGGAGAAGCCCTTGAGGACGCCGCGCTTTGCCAGTGTCAGGTCGATCGCGGTGGTCTTGCCGTCGCCGTTGAGGTCTGCGAGCTTGTAATTTACAGGGGTCACGCCCTTGGGGCCGTCGATCTGCGTGCCTGCGGGCGCACCGATGACCTCATCGACGAGGAAGCTGCCGTCAGCGGATTCTGCCTCGACATAGATCTGGATATTTGTTGCATCTGCGGGGATCTTGAACTCGCCGTTATAGAGCTGAGCCCAGTCGCCGTCAGAGGAGACGGAAGCAATCTGCGGCCAGTACGTTTCGCCGCTGCTGTCCTTGTATTCGAGGGTCAGGTGGAAGGTATCGGCGCCGGAGGCGGGCTTGACGACCGCGCTGAATGCATAAGTCTCGCCGGCCTTGAGCTTGGAGGGCAGGGCGTGGGTCGCGCCGTTCCAGGATGCCTCTCTGCCGGTGCAGGAGAGGGACTGGCTGCCGGCATAGGCATCGGAGCTGTTTGCAACGGAAGCGCTGCCGCGGCCGGAGAAACCGTCGGTGTTGTTCTCAAAGGTATAGTGGAACAGATAGCCGTTGGGATCGGGCTGTTCTTCGCCGGTGCTGATGACGAAGGTCGTCACGGACTGTGCCGGCAGGGATGCGGAGAAGGACGAATCACTGAAGCTCGGTGCAGAGGCTGCACGGAAGTTTTCGTTCGAGGTGGTATGATATGCTTCGATCTCGGAGATTTTCTCACCGCTGGAGATGCTGAAATCCTGCGTTTTCGCGGTGGGTGTCGGGTTGATTGCGACAACCGTGATCTTGTCATCCTGCTTGTAAGCGGACACCATCGTCTGAAGCGAACCCCAGTTGCCGGCCTGCGAATTCATCGCGGTGTAGCTTTTGCCCTCGGGAAATTCAGTCGCAGCGATGCGGACAGCACCCGGGCGAATCCACTTGGAATACTGCGCCATCATAGCGCCGCGCTTTGTGACCTTGCCGTCATCCTGACCGATCAGGCTGTAGCTGCGGCGGATATACCACCAGACATAGGCGCTCATATTACCGACAACGAGTCCGTTATGGATATTCTCGGCGACACAGAGTGCCTCCGGGAAGTTGTTTGCGGAATTTGCGCTGGAATTCGGAACATAGACCTCTGTCATCCAGATTTCCTTGTTGCTGTTCTTGACGGTCGCATAGTTCATGGAGTCGCGCTGCGTGCCGTAGAAATGCGTGCCGAACAGATCGCAGTTCGCATTTGCTGCGGAATTCTCCAGGATCTTCTTATAGTACATTTTGCCGTGGCCGGAGCCTTCATAGCCGTACTGGAAGCTTTCCGGCGACATCAGCTTTGTGTGCGTGCCGTCCTTGACAGCCTTGCCGTAGTTGGCGATGAAGCTGGTCGTGCGGTCAGGCGACCAGTAGGTCCATTCCTCTGAGTAATCCGGCTCGTTCTGTACGGACACGGAATACAGATTGACGCCCTGCCCCTCGACATACTTTACATAGTTGTTCAGGTGTTGGGCATAGGCCGCCTCCGCGCCGCTGTTCAGCACATAGGCACCGGTGGTCGGCCTTTTGCTGCTGGCAGTGCGGATTGCTGCCGGCGGATTCCACGGTGTCGCAAATACCGTTGCGCCCTTAGCCTGTGCCTTTTTCGCAGCAGGAATACATTTACTCCACTGATTGCTGTCATCGTTTACAAAAATACGCAGGACCGTCAGACCGAGTTCATCCGGACCGTTGCCGAAAGCCGTCTGGATGTTTGCATCGGACAGGTCATAGCCCTGCCACTCCGGATGGTTCATGCCGCCGAAGCCGCGGATGGTCTGATAGGTGATGCCCGTGTCAATGACACAGGTGCCGGCTGCAGCGGCCTCCTGCGGAGTTTGCATCAGCGGGGCTGCCGAGAGCATCATCGCGCCGCAGAGAACGGCACTGCACAGCTTTTTCAACATTTGTTTCATTTGATACACTCCCCCGAAATGTAATGGTTCTGTTTTCGTTCATCACGGACAACTTCCGGACAGCATGGAAGAGGAAAGCCGGTATACCTGTACGAACAGGGGATCCGGACATGCTGCGAAGGCACCGTGCTGAGACTGTTCTGTACAAATCTCTATCATAATGATAACAGAAACTGTATATAAATTCACTATACAAAATGTAGTTTCACAGGATTATATGAACAAGAGTACAAACCGGCGATGATAAGGCAAGACAAATCCACAGAAGAACATTGAGATTTGTATTGTGTGTATCATACAAAATGCCGCGAAATATACGGCAGAATTTCTCTGTGGCATGGAACCTGAGCGGTTGCAAAAATGCGCGAAATGTGATATAATAGTAAGGCACTTCGCACGGACCCTGCACAGCCGCGCGGTTCCGCACCGGAATTCTGCTGCAACTATACTATATATAGCACCGCTATTATCAGTACGGCTGTTATATTAGTACGGCACCGGCACGGTCGCGGCGACTCCTTGTGCGGTCCGGAGGTCACAAACCAAATCTTTTTTACTTACAGGAGGAAAAATCCCATGGGCGTTGTATCAATGAAGCAGCTCCTCGAAGCCG
>CAMNJD010000281.1 GCA_946540705.1 uncultured Ruminococcus sp.
CCACCGAACTGCTTGCATGCTACAGCTACGGCTACAGCTTCTCAGCGGAAAACCCGACACAATATTACACGACCGGTGAGCGGGAAGGAAAGCGGATTAATCCCGGAACAACTGAACAGATCACGCTTTCACCGTATCAGGTCAATTCGCCCCTGCTCGGCACAAGCTACCCCGGCAACTTTTTGGTGCGCGTCAAGATCGACAGCACCACCGGAGCCGGTTCATCCGGCGGTATACAGATTCGTCTGGCTTATACCGATTTTTCCGGTACTGAGCAAATGACAGGGTATTATAATGCCGCTGATGAGATGCGGAATTATATCGGTTACTGGCCGTCTGTTGCCAATGCGGCGGACAATTTCGGATTTTTGTACGGTGCCAGCCCCGGGAACTATATTGAATTTCCGGTTGATCTGAACCTCGATCAAGTCGCTGCGATCACAAATGTGGAGGTCGCGCTGAATAGTATGGCAGATGATGTGCAGATCGCCGGCGTTTCGGTTTCTGTGCTGGACATGATCGGAAACAGGCGCATTTATGCACAGAATCTCACGACAGAAACCGCATCCTCCAAATACCGGATCGTCCGGACAGTCAATCACACGGTTCTGCCGCCGTTTCCGATCGACACAAAACTATATATTTCCCCCGGCGACAGCTATTCGATCGCAACCGGAACCAGCTCGACCATTCTTTCGGGTGAGGTGGACTATAATTCACTGCGGTACTCCATGTCATATGAGGATACGAAACGTGATTTCGGATTTGTTCGTTCGCGGATCATTTATGATGTGACGGTCAAGGTGGCAGACGATCCGGACAGAGGCAATGTCAACGGAGATTCCGGCTCCAAAAACCATTTCTATTTTCAGCTTCAGTTCAAAAATGGTTCCAGCGCCTTTGTTCTTGCGAATCAGCAGCTTTCGTCTGACGGATTCCGTGCCGGATACGAGGAAATGTTCTCCATCTCCGTGAACCGCGATTACAGCGATATCAAGGCGGTTCGCATCATTCCGGAGGACATTTCAGAGGACAGCGATGTTTTTGATAAGCTGAATATTGAGAGCATTACCATTACCGAACGCGCAAACGGCGGCGCTGCAATGCAATATGTCGTTGATACCGTCGGCTGGATCGGCATTGATTTTCACGACAAGGCAGAGGATTCCTCCGTTTCCGGACGTGAAGGCCGTTATCTTAGTGAGCTTGCGAGCACCTATCCTGTTTCCTATCAGAGAAGGGTTGTCAATTTGCTCTGCGAGATTTCTGCGCTTCCGTGGGATATCAATTATTTCGATTTCAAGGCAAGCATTGCGGCAGAGCTGGTATATCTGGATACGAATGACCAGCCGCAGACAATCGGCTTTGATGTTGTCTCACGGATGTATGATTATTCCAAGCGCCCCGCTAAGTTCTTTGACGGCGCGTCGGACGGCTCTCAGGACGAGATCTTCACGAATATGGGCACGATCACGGACGGCAAAACAATGCTGCGTCCGGGACATACAGACCGCTTCATTCTTCCGCCGCTGGCTGATGCAAAAACGCTGAAAAGCATCACCCTCTATGTAATGAATCGCAGCGGTGAAACAGCAAAATGGTGTATCGGAGGCCTTTCAATCTCGCGTATCATCTCGGATACGGAAATGGTGACACTGGAGCAGAGCGGAACCAATGACAGCGATTATTACCGCGAGATGGATACATCACCGCTTTGCCGGATGGTACAGAACAGTGAGACAAATCAGGAGCAGTCTGTGATGATGACACTTCCGTTCGGACAGCGTGTTCCGCAGAAGTTCGATCTCACTGAGGCAGTCATTACATATGAGGAGCGTTCTTCGTGGACCTCTGCCGTGACCAGACTGCCGGATTCGACAAACGATACACTGAATGTTTATCTGCACCCCACTTCTACCAGTCGGAATATTGCAGGTGCTGAGGTCAGCATTGCGGTGCAGTATGCGATTCCGTTCTCAAAGGTCATGCAGGTGAAGCAGGGAGCGCTTCTGACCTACGGCAGCGGAACGCCGGATGCAATGTTCTATTTTCTCGGTCTTCCCGCACCGAATATGCAAACCCTGAATTATCTCGGAGTCACTTGCCGAAACAGCAGAATCGCGTTCGATTATGCATTGGTGACGCAGATTCGGGATAATGTTGTCGTTGCGACTTATGATATCCCGCTCAACAATTCCTCTGCGACACTCGGACTCAGAGCCGCGCCCAGCTCTTCCACGAGAGTATTTGACAGAAAGAAACAAGTCATGCAGCTTTCATTCGGCGAACGCACTGAAGAGATGACTCTGTTCGGACCGGGCGACAACGGCACAAATGTCAATGACATCGCCGTTTGCTTCAAGTATAAATCCATTCTGGATATCGGGTACGGCGCAGTACAGCCGCAATACTATTCACCTTATGTTTATCTGACCGATGTCGGAATTGACAAGATCAGCCCGGGTATGATGGCGGAAATTCCGTTTGATATTCCGTATGTGTCGGAAATCACCGGCTACCGGATCGTGTCCTTCGGCAATATCACCGCCGATGTCAAGGGGGCAGTGATATCTAACTACAGCTACCGGGCAAAGCCTGAGAATGCAGATTCATCAACCGGCGGCGATGTGCTCGAACACACATACAGTATGGCGGATGTATTTCTGCTTGCTAATATGATCACCGAGCATCCGGTGACCTATACAGATACCGTCGGCGGCATCGGCGCGCTGACACCGCTTGAATTGACATTCAAGACAGCAAAAGCCGGAACAGCACAGGAATCCGGAACGGATACGCCTGTCGCAATGGTGATCGACTATGTTCATACCACGAATACGGCACCGGACACCTATGCAATTCCCGATCTTCGTCTGCTGATTCAGGGCGATGATAAGACCTTTGCAACCGATTCAGAACGGACAATTCGATTGTTCCTGTATGACTGTGCAGAGATCACAGCGCTGCAAATTCAGCCGCTGGATGAAACCGGACTTGCATCGTGGACGATCGAAAGCATCAATGGCTCGCTGCTGCAAGGCAGCAAATCCAAACCGATCTCACGGGAAGTGAACCAGACCTTCGATGTGAACGGCGGTACGATTTCTATGCGGACTGTTCAGCTCAGAACGGAAATCTGGAGCGGAACGACATATGAAGGCGCTGTGACAGGCAATTCAAAGGGCATCATGGCACAGGGCGGAATCCCTGTTTCGGTCACAGTTCATGTGATCAACGGGGAGGGCTTTGATTATCTGGTCGAATGGATCGTAAATGATGTGCCTGCCGATGTGACACAAAAGCGCTGCACAGCGATCGAAAACGGTTTTGTCTTTACGCCGCTGACAAACGAATCAAGTGTACCTGAGCTTTATCGAATTACGATCACCTCGCAGGATAACCCAAATATCAAAAACGAAATTACGGTTACGGTTCCGCCAGCTTCGTCATCCGGAACAACGCCCCCGATTTTCATTGTTCCCGGAACAACCGTGCCGCAAACCAATCAAACGCAGCCCGCTGACACTTCTGCGGAGGAAAACGGATGACGGTGGGACAGCAGGAAACATATTATGAAAACATTTATCAGAAATATCAAAAAGCATTGGAGGCTCGCAGTGATCTGCGCGGCAGTGTTTCTCATTGTTCTCACGGTCGCTGTGATCCTCCTCAGAGAGCCTTCCAAAACAGGATCGAAGTCAGAACGGCAAGGGTATCTTCTGAATACGGATTATCCGGTTTATGTGACAAAGCAAGAACAAAACCTGCTGCTGGAACTGGATGGCTCAGAATCAGTCGATCTGCAATGGGAAATATCCTTTTCAGATGAAACGATTGCAGCGGCAGATCATCAACCGGAGAATCGCGGAAAAAGAAAGGTTGTGCTGACGCCTTTGGCAGTTGGCTTTACAACAGTTTCCTTTATGCGGACGGGTGAAATCAGCGGATATCGCTATGATGCCGTGCGGATTGATGCGGATATCTATGTTTCCGGCGATACGGAGGCGGAACGAGCGCTGTATCTCAACGATGTTCGGCTTTTCGCTTCCGACGCAGGTGCGGCGGATACCGCAACGCCCTATCTTCTGGTCGAAAATAAGGTTATCCTGCCAAACGGCGGCGACTGGACACTGACCGCGCCTGTTGACGAAAGCGGTGAAGACGGTGCTGAGCAGCGCTATTACATTGTGCAGGAGCCGGAAAATGAGGGAACACCATGTATTGTCGTATTCCGGAATCTCAATGCGCCGGAGCCTGAAAGCGGCGACACAACAGAACAGGATACTTTGCTTCTGCGAAGTGAATCGCTTGGAATTGAGAAGCGCATTGAATGCTATATGAATGCAGAGCGAAACTGGTATCTGCGAAATGCGGAGGGCTGATATGGCAGAACATTTTTTGGAAGACGATTCGGATGAACTCGAAGAAGCTGAGAATGCCGAACCGGAAGAACAAACGGAACAAGATTCATCAGCGCAGCTGAAAGCATGGCAAAAGGAACATCGCGCAGAAATCAAATACATTCTGCTCGGCAATCTGACACAACTGGAAAACGGAAAGTACACTGTCAGCGGCAGCAGTTGGTTCACGCCGCTTGGTGCTGCAAACGGTGCACAGGAAATGCTGCTGTTCGGAATTACCGAACGATGGGTTCCGTATGAAACAACTTTTCGGAATCATACCAAAGCTGTTTTTCAAGCAGAAGCTGCGATGAAGCGTATCGGAGTACCGCTTGTGATGAAAACCGTTCCGGAAGGCGCAGCGGTTTTTATCAAGGGGCTGATTTTCCCTCCGGTTGTGCTGCTTTTTGAGGACAGGAGCATATCCGAAAAGAAACGGCAGCTCGTGCTGCACGCCTACTGCGGCAGATCTTTGTTTGCCGGCTGGACAATCAGACGAGCGATGAAACGCTTTAACCGTGAATTGCCCAGACAAGTTTTTCCAGAGGGTGCTGCTCCGGAACCCAAACAACGAAAGCCAAGAGAATAAAAATCAGGCGGCAGAGGTTCAAGCCTCTTGCCGCCTGATTTGTTTTACACCGGAGCTTTCATCCGGTTGAAGTGAATACTGATATCGCTGATAAGTATCTGCAAGCTCATCCGAATGTCGTTTCACCTCAATGATGACCTCACACAGATCCGTCAGACTTTTCGCAGTCATCCAATATCCATCGTCCATTGTCTTTTTGACGAGGAAAATGCCAAGCCCGCCGATCTCACGCAGTTCTGTCGGGATCGTCACATCAGGATCTTCCTTTGCAAGCTGCTCATCAACAAATGCAAGAACCGCATCCAGATTGTCAACCGGTGCTTCAATATCAAGTTCTTTCACCAGAAACAGCCCTCCGATTATTGAATCGTCAGAATCTCGCTGAAACCGGTTACCTCGAAAATTTCCATGATATCTTCATTTGCGTGCAGAATCGTCATGCTGCCCTGCTTGTTCATCTGCTTCTGTGCAATCAGCAGCACGCGCAGCCCGGCAGAGGAAATATACGAAACATTTGTGAAATCAAATACCAACTCGGTGATACCGTCCAGAGCGCCCTTGAGTGCAGCTTCCAGCTCAGGGGCAGTTTTCGTGTCGATTCTGCCCTTGATTGCATAGGTCAGCTTGTTTTCGGATTTGTTCTGATTGATGGTCATAACAGGACACCTTCCTTTCAAATTTCAGTTGTTTCGCGCTTCCACGCTTCACTTTCGCGGAAGCTCTCCAAAATCTGCCGATCTATTTTACCGTGCTCTGCCATGTCGCTGAGGATTGCAAATGCTTTCTCCGGCGGCAGCGGCGGTTTATACGGTCTGTCCTCGGCAGTCAGTGCATCGTATACGTCGATGATCGTGAGCAGGCGTGTTTCCCACGGGATCGCATCCCCGGTAAGATGATCGGGATAGCCTGAGCCGTCCAGCAGCTCATGGTGTCCAGCCGCCCATTTCGGCACGGGCTTGTAATCACCGCGAAACTCCACTTTAGAGAGCAGCGTGCCTGTCCAGCTCACATGGGATTCGATGATTTTCCGCTCATCAGCGGTCAGCGTGCCGCGCTGCACGGTGATTGCTTCCAGCTCGTTTTCGTCAAGCAGCGAAATGGTGCTGCCGTCTGCCGCAATACACTGTGTTTTCGCCGCTTCCCGGAGCTGTTCTCTCACAGGATCCTCCAAAAAGCCCGCGGTATTCGCTGTGAAGATCAGCGTTTCGGCTTTGTCAAGCTGCTCCCGCTGCGATTGATATTCCGCGGCGTTTTCCGGATTTTGCAGCGCCTTGATTTGCAGCATGAGCCGCGTCATTTCAATGCGGTGCCGGATATCCTTTTCCGCGCTGCCGAGGCGTGTCGGTTTATCCATGATCTCCGGCGGCACAAGCAGCTTTCCGATGTCATGCAGCCAGATACTCATGAGCAGCGGCGCAGTATTTTCCAAGGTGAATTGCGTCAGCGTGCCCTGCTGCTCCAGCCATGCCAGATAACGCTTTGCATACCGCACCATGCTCTTGGTGTGGTTGGCGTTGTACGAGGATTTTTCTTCAATTGCCGTGACCATAACCTCGACAAACGAGTTCATGAGGTTTGTCACTTGATTGGCAAGCCGCTTGTTTGCGATAAACAGCATCGTCGCTTCGGTGATGTCTGCAATCTGTGCGATCATGCCGATATGCTCACCCTCACTGCACAGCAAATCCACGGTGATACGCAGATAATACATCTTATCGTCACGGAAATACGGCAAGGTTTTGACGACCTTTTTCTTCTGCCCGACCGCTTCCAGTAAGTCCGCAAAGAGCGTATCGTTTTCTTCGGTCTGCTGCATGAGATCGGCAATGCTTTGATTCAGCGCAGATTCCGGCAGTCCAAGAATCGCCGATGCTGCGGGATTGTGCAGCCGGATACTGCCGTCAAAACCAAGCACCAGCACGCCGTCTGACATATCGTTCAGGATGCTGCCGAAAATGGATTCTTCGTTTTTCATAGTCGAATCAGCTTCTCCACAATCATCTCGGTTGTATCGGATTTGCCCTGTCCGCTGTCCTGTTCAGTCAGTTCATCAAGCAGCTCATTGACATTTTCATCTGCCTGATCGCCATAGCAGCCGTGATATGTAATGATCTCTTCAATGATCTCATCAGCACGGCGAGGTTCCTTCGTTTTGCCGCAGCCTGTCATACTGCATGCCGGTACGGCAGCAGAAACGGCAGCGAATAATCTTCTTGTGTGAGTTTTTTGGGCTAATAACATTTTAGGTGGTTTCTGTAACAAAATGGGGGGGTTGCATTTGTTAGATTGTCTGCAAATCGCCCTGCGATTTGCCAAGGGACGCCCTCTATCGCAGGGCGTCCCTCTTCCAAAAACGATCCAC
>CAMNJD010000282.1 GCA_946540705.1 uncultured Ruminococcus sp.
GATCGACCCTGCAGACAAACATCACCTGATTGTTGACCCGGAAACTGCGCCGGTCGTCAGACGGATTTTTTCGATGTATGCGGCAGGTGAAGGATATCGGCATATCGTGCAAGCGCTGAATGCGGACGGCATTCCGAACCCGAGCGCATATAAGCGAAGAACGGGCTCAAACTACGTCAACTGCAATGAGAGCGGGAGCACTGCCAGCGGACTGTGGACGCAGACGACAATTGCCCGCATGCTTCCGAACGAGGTCTATACCGGAACACTCGTGCAGGGCAAAACGCATCATATCAGCTACAAGAACAAAAAGCGCAGGAGGGTCGCGCCGGAACAGTGGGTGCGCATTCCGAATGCACACGAAGCGATCATAGATGCGGAGACATGGGCGCGGACACAGGAGCGGCTGGGCAGCAATACCAGGGTCGGCAAACGTTCACAGGAGCTGTCGCCGCTTTCTGGAAAGGTGCGCTGTGCAGTCTGCGGGCGGCCGATGAAACGGAATGTCTATTACAACAGCAAACGCACGGTCAGGTATTTCAGTCTGCAGTGCGCGGCTTATAAGACCGGCGCGATGAACTGCCCGAATACCAGTTCATTCAGCGGCAGGGTACTGGAGGAAACGCTGCTTGACGAACTCAACCGCATCGTCACGGAGTACTGTCAGTCCGGCGAGATCAACTTCGGCGGGCTGTATGAGGAGCAGCTCAGGGAGCTGGAAGCCGCACTGATGAAGCTGCAGACGCGGCAGGAAGCCGCGAAAAAGCGTCTGCTTGCGACCTATAAGGACAAGCTGGACGGCGTCATTTCAGAGGCGGACTACCGGCTGTTCCGCGAAAGCCTGACTGCGGAGGAGCAGGAGATCACGGAGCGGCTCAACAGCCTGAACAGCCGGATCGCCGTCTGCCGCACACGCATGGCGAATGCCGCGGAACAAAAGGCGCTGCTTGCGCAGTATATGCATTTCGATCATCTTGACCGCTTGACAGCAGATGAGTTCATTGACTATGTTGAGATCGGGATGCCCGATGCAGACAGCGAGCGGGAAATACATATTCACTGGAAGCTGTGAATATGACTTGCAGATTCACCAAATAAAGCAAAAGTTTGTCTAATATGCCGATTGACAAAGCGCGAAAAATCTGGTATAATACATAATTACAAGGATGGCTTCTCCGGTTCAATTAAGGACTACACTTCGCGCTATGGGAGCATGACTCCTAAAATTAAGGAGGTAGTACTTATGACCTTTGCACTCACTGTGGACTGGAAGTTCGTTGCCGCCCTTGGTGCTGCAGTCAGCGGAATCATCATGGCCGCAAAGATGGATCCAAAGACGGCAGGAAGAGTGTCAGCCAAAGTGGTTGATGCGTGCAAGGAGTATGCGATTGCTGACAAAAAGCAATCGCAGTCTCCCACAGAACTCAGCACATAATCTTCGGGTTATGTGCTTTTTTATTACTGCATTGCTTCAAACAGTTAAGGGGGGGTACAGAATATGGATGTTCAAAACCGACTGAAAGACGTAAGTAATCTGCGCAGCGAAGTTTGTCAGGAATTTATCAGAATGATTCTGAAAGAGGGATGGCAGCAACTCCTTTATGATTATGCGCAGGATGCTGTTGTGAATAACAGGAAGTGGGCGGATAAGTGTCGAGCGGTCTATAGAGATATGCGCGACAATGGGATTGAGGCATACCCAATTGAAAAAATGGACGTTACCCTTATTTTTTACATGATGACTATTCCTCCAATGTATTTCAGTGGAATAAAGCCGATTTGCGATCATACATTGAAGGCAATGAGAACAGTAAAAGATGATAGAAATGAAGATTTTCATTCAGGCGGGCATGAAGAACCAGATGAACTTTACTTATGCGGGTTGCTAGCGTTATGCCATTTAAGAACGTTTGTGCAAACCGTGGATGAAAAAGAGGTTACTATCGAGGATGGGCAAAGACTTGCCTATTGTCAAAATTATATCTCAAGAATTAAAGAACTGATGGATTTATTGGATAAGGAAAGAATAGAATTGATACAGCGTACACGGGACATCGAACAGGATGTGCAAAAACTCCTTAACAGTGAATCTCAAGCACGCATGGAATATGTTTGGGATATTATATTCAAGAAATATCAAGACCGCTATTATTTAGAACTTAGAGAAGGAAAGGAATATCCTGATTTCCTTGATTTTCTTGAAAGAGCATCAGATGCCGGAATCACAATGGCATATTCATGGGTGGTTTTACAATATAGCTTGGAATTAGTAAAATTAAAAGCTCTAAATCAAAAATCTGAAATTGATGATGTTATATTTAAAATTGAGCAATGGATGGAAAAAGTCTATCTGGCTGTGCTGAAAAAAGAAACGAGTCTGGACTCTTTCAAAGGTTGTATTCAGTCTTATCTGAGCAGTGGGTTTTCAAGCACCCCAACCGAGAAAATGAGAGAGATGATAAGAAGTCTACAAGAGAAAGGGTTTTCGATTGGCAAGGAATTGGAAGCTTTGATCAGCGAGTGTTGATGCGAAAAACAACGTAAATACGAAGATTTCACAGCTAACTTAAGTTGATTCCCCACACGGCGGCATCGACGGCGGATGCTCGACGGCGGACGGTGTTCCGGAGAAGGGAATCAACCTGAACATTCTGCTCGATCTGCGCGACCTGCTGACGGTTTCGGGCTATGAGGTGCATGTCACGCGCGACACCGACCGCTCCATTCATGACAGCGGCGTTACGGGCATTGCAAACCAGAAGCGCTCGGACATGGAAAATCGTCTGGCGATCCTCAACGAGCCTGACGATGCAGTCTGCATTTCCATTCACCAGAACCAGTTCACCGACCCGCGCTACAGCGGCGCACAGATGTTCTATTCCGCGACGAACCCCGAGAGCGAATCGCTCGCCCGCGCACTGCAGAGCAGCTTTCAGAGCATGCTTCAGCCGCAGAACAGCCGCGAGATCAAGCTCTGCGGCAAGGAGCTCTACCTCTGCGATGCCTGCCGCCACCCGATGGTCATGGCGGAGTGCGGCTTCCTGTCCAATCCAGACGAAGCCGCGCTGCTCTGCACGGAGGACTACCAGCATCAGGTCGCCTTCACAATCTACGCCGCACTCCAGCAATACCTTGCTTCACGTTAGGGAACCCCTGATTAAATCCCGCCGAACGGCTTGGCACGCAATCTGCTTGCATCTTTTCCGCCATCTTGCCCCCAAACTCCTTGCTGGGCGAAAGCCCAGCGGCGTCGTTTGGAGACAATCTGACGAAAAAGCTGACGGCGCATCTTGCGCACCAGATTCAATCAGTGATTCCCTAGGGAACCCCTGATTAAATCCCGCCTGACGGCTTGGCACGCAATCTGCTTGCATCTTGCGCACCAGATTCAATCAGTGATTCCCTAGACCTTCCCGATTATGAGATTTCTCTGAAACTCTCGGTGCAGATATTGAAATCCTGCGCGATTCATGGTATAATAAAAACGATGCGCATGAACGGCGCAGCTTCCATCAACATCAGGAAGGTTCATCATCCTATGATCAAAAAATTGTTCGGCAGGATGCTGGTGACGCAGATCCTCTCGGCAATGACCGTTACGCTGTGCATGCTGGTCGACAGCATCATGATCGGTCGCTTCCTCGGCGTCGATTCCATGACGGCATACGGTCTGGCGTCGCCGGTCCTGCTGGTGTTTGCGGCTTTCGGCAGTATGCTGGCAGCCGGCATTCAGGTGATGTGCGGAAAGGCGCTCGGACGCGGCGACAAGCAGCGCGCCAATGCCTGCTACACGGTCTCGGTCGTGATGGCAGCATCGGTATCGGTGATCGGCGTGATTCTCGTGCTGCTTCTCACCGACCCGATCTGTACGCTTCTGGGCGCGGGCGAGAACACCCCGCAAAACCCCGTGTTCGGGCTCACGCGCGACTATCTGCGCGGCTTTATCGTCGGTGCGCCGGGCTTCATCGCGGCACAGATGATGGTGCCGTACATGCAGATGTCCGGCATCCGCTCGCGGCTGATCAAGGCGGTGCTCGCGCTGATTGGCAGCAACATCACGCTGAATCTTGTCAATGTGCTCGTGGTGCATCAGGGCACCTTCGGCATGGGGCTTGCCTCCTCGATCAGCTATTACATCGCCTTCGCGGTCGGCATTCCCTATTTTTTCCGCAAGGACTGCATCTTCAAGCTGCGTCCGAAATCGGTCCGCATCAGCACGGCAATCCGCCTGCTCCAGCACGGCGTGCCCACGCTGATCAATCAGGTCAGCCTCGTGCTGCTGACCTTCGTGCTCAACAAGCTGCTGCTTTCGGTCGGCGGCAATCTCGCAGTCGCCGCGTTTTCGGTGATCTCGACGGTCGGCAACCTCTGCTATGCGTTCAGCTCCGGCATCGCGTCGGTCACGCTGACGCTCGCGTCGATGTTCTACGGCGACCGCGACCGCTCCTCCCTGCGCACACTCATGCAGATCATGGTTCGCAAGGGGCTCGTGATCTGCGGGCTGGTGACGGGCATCGTGCTGATCGCGGCAGACCCGCTCGTGACGATGTTCCTCGAGAACCCCGCAGCAAAGGGGCTCGCGGTGACCGGTCTGCGCATCTTCGTGCTCTCGCTGGTGCCCTGCTCGCTCAACACCGGCTTCAAGAATTTCTATCAGGGCGTCGGGCGGGTCGCGGTGTCGCTGCTGATCTCGGTCATGCAGAATTTCGTGCTGA
>CAMNJD010000283.1 GCA_946540705.1 uncultured Ruminococcus sp.
TGCATGAGATGCTGAATGAAATGGCAGACCACGGTTTCAATCTCATGCGTGTGCCGATGTCCACGCAGATCCTTCTCCAGTGGAAGAATCATGATCCCGATCCGTATATGGTCAAGATCAATGAGTGGAAAAATCCTGAGCTGACTGTTGAGGGAATCGAAGGCGGCAAGCCGAAGTACAGCTTTGATATCTGGAATCAGGCTGTAGCGTGGTGCAAAGAGAACGGAATCAAGATCATGATCGACATTCACTGTGCCACGACCGCTTCCAACGGCCATCAGTATCCGCTGTGGTATGACAGCAACTACAGCTATGACGATTGGCTCGAAGCACTGAACTGGGTCGCTGATTACTATAAGGATGACGATACGATCATTGCGATTGATCTGAAGAATGAGCCGCACGGCAAGAATGACGGTCAGGGCATGGCAAAATGGGACAACTCAAAGGATGACAACAACTGGAAGTATGCTGCCGAACGCGGCGCAAATGCAGTTTTGAGTGCAAATCCGAATCTTCTTGTCATGGTTGAGGGAATCGAGGTTTACCCGAAGTTTGAAGAGGGAGAAGACTGGGATTCTCAGGCTGTTGACTATGCCCGTTACCCCTGGAGCCCCTTCTACGGTGCATGGTGGGGCGGAAATTTCCGGGGCGTGCGCGATTATCCGGTTGACCTCGGAAAATATCAGAAGCAGCTCGTATATTCTCCGCATGATTACGGTCCGCTTGTCTGGGAGCAGGAATGGTTCAAGAAGGACTTTACAAGAGAAACGCTCCTTGATGACTACTGGCGTGATACATGGGCTTTCCTTGTCGAAGAAAAGATCTCACCGATTCTCATGGGCGAATGGGGCGGATTTATTGACGAGGTCAAAGATCCCACAGGCGATAACAAGAAGTGGATGACGATTCTCCGCGATTATATGATCGAAAAGCGGATTCACCACACGTTCTGGTGCTTCAATGAGAATTCCGGCGATACAGGCGGACTGCTCATAAACGATTTCCAGGACTGGGATGAGGATAAATATGCACTGGTGAAACCGGCACTCTGGCAGGATGAAAACGGTGTGTTCATCGGCCTTGACCACAAGATTCCGCTCGGCGCGAACGGTCAGACTGTTGCTCAGTATTACGGCGGCGGTTCGGCGGAGACAAAGCCGACCGTCACAACGACAACTGCGACAACTACCAGCACGACTGTCACGACCAGTACCTCCGTGCCTGATACGAAGGTCACACCGGGTGATGTGGATTGCAGCGGAGAGGTCAATGTTCAGGATGCTGTTCTGCTGTGCCGGATCGCCGGTGACGAATTCGGACTGACAGTTTCGGACGAATCCAAACGCAATGCGGAATGCAACGGCGTGATCGGGATAGATGCAAATGACGTTGCACAGCTTATGATGTATCTGGCTAAGAAGATCCCGCTTGCGGATCTGATCACTGCCTGACAAATCGGATAAAGGACAGGCGGCTCGCGCAGGCGGCCGCCTGTGTGTTTGAGGTGTACAATGGGAATCAATGACGTTCCCGCCTCTGAGCGGGTACATATCGGATTTTTCGGCGCTCGCAATGCCGGAAAATCGAGCCTTGTCAATGCACTGACCGGGCAGGAGGTTTCAATCGTTTCGGATGTCGCCGGCACCACGACCGATGCTGTGATGAAAAGCATGGAGCTGCTGCCAATCGGACCGGTCGTGATCACCGATACGGCAGGCTTTGATGATGACGATGAAGCACTCGGCGCTTTGCGCATCGAAAAGACAAAGCGGGAGCTGTTCCGAACGGACATCGCCGTTCTGGTCACAGATGCCGCATCGCCTCTCTCTGCAACTGACCGCGAGCTGATCGCATTGTTTCAGCAGGAAAAGGTACCGTATCTGATCGCGTACAGTCAATGCGATAAGCAGGTGAAGCTGCCGGACCCGCTGCCGGATCATGCAGTTGCAG
The DNA here is from genome assembly GCA_946540705.1 of uncultured Ruminococcus sp. Lineage (GTDB taxonomy): Bacteria > Bacillota > Clostridia > Oscillospirales > Ruminococcaceae > Firm-04. Next base: position 1,954 of record CAMNJD010000283.1, read on the forward strand.
TCAGCGCAAAAACAGGTTTCGGAATCTGTGAGCTGAAGGAAGCGCTCGGTCGTCTCGCAAAGCAGGATGCGCCTGAGCGGTATATCATCCGGGATCTGATCAGGCAGGATGATACAGTGATCCTGGTCACGCCGATCGACGAATCCGCACCCAAGGGCAGGCTGATCCTGCCGCAGCAGCAGACACTGCGGGAGGTGCTTGATGCGGATGCCTGCGCACTTCTGGTTCAGCCCGGACAGCTCCGCAGTCTCCTCCGGAATCTGAAAACTCCGCCGCGGATGGTTGTGACAGACAGTCAGGCATTTGCACAGGTCGCAGAGATCGTTCCCGGGGAAATCCCGCTGACCTCATTTTCGATCCTCATGGCGCGTTATAGGGGCTTCCTGCAAACTGCGGTTGCGGGCGTGGAAACTCTCAAAACGCTGCCGGACGGTGCAAATATCCTGATCGCAGAGGGCTGCACGCATCACAGACAGTGCGGTGATATCGGTACTGTCAAGCTGCCAAAGGCGATCGGAAAACTAACCGGCAAGCAGTTTGCACTGTCATTCTGCTCCGGCGGTACATTCCCGACCAACCTGACCGGATATCAGCTCGTCATCCATTGCGGCGGGGG
>CAMNJD010000284.1 GCA_946540705.1 uncultured Ruminococcus sp.
GCTCTCTGCGGAGAGCGACGAGGGCTCTCGCCTGCTTCGCTATGAGTTTGCTCTGCAAACTCACCTCGACCCGCAAGCTTTTTGAAAAAAACTTGACCAAAAACTTTGGATGACATCGCCGGAAGCGTGATAAAAACACCCCAGTCGGCCACTCCCAAAAATATACAGGGATTGCACTTTTCCTCATAATATGTTATAATGCAGGTAAAGCAACCTTTGGTTGCATATCTCAACCGGCAGTTGAAAAAACACAAAAAACACTTGCTTGTGCTCAACCGCGAAATATGCTACAATACATATCGGAAAGGAAAACACCGGATGCTTCCCTCAGTGCAGATGCGGCCCCTTCAGCATTTGCGTCAGGCCTCCGGCGGTCAAGACTATGAAACAGGTTCAGAACTTCCATTCCAATCTCGCAAAGCGCCGGAAAGCGCTTCATCTTACGCAGGAGCAGCTCGCCGCAAGGATGAATGTCTCGCCGCAGGCTGTCTCCAAATGGGAAAAAGCGAGCTATCCGGATGCGGAACAGCTCCCGAAGCTCGCTGCCGCACTGGATATCCCGCTTGATGCACTGTTCGGCATTCGGCAGCAGGCGGAAGATACAGATCCCGTTCAGACCGTCAGCGGCGCCGTGCAGGCAGCAGCACCGGAGGAGCGTCCCGCGCTGATCGCGCGGCTGTTTTATGCGCTGATCTGTGCTTACGATCCCTCAGCGGAGGGCGTGACCGGCCGTCTGCGCAGCAGCTATGAGCACGAGACTTATGCCGGACTGCATACCGACCGGGAAATCGCCCTGCAGCGGCTCAATTCCGATCTGCGGTACTGCATGTACCTCGAAAAGCCCGAGGGCGGCGCGGCAGCCTATCTGCGCGATGAAGACCGGATCGTGCGGCTGCTGACGACGCTCGCCGATGTCGATGCAATCCGCATGGTCAAGTACATGGCGGGAAGCTGCCGGAATAAGCTGTTTCTTCCCGAAAAGCTCGCCGAACGGCTGCATATCCCGGAGAAAAAGGTGCAGAGCGTCATGAACCGGCTCGACCGCTTCGGGATTGTCTGGCGCATGGGCGCCGACTTCGGCGGGGACGTCCCGGTCATCATGTACGGCTATACGCATAACCCGGCACTGGCAATGCTCCTTGTGCTGGCGCAGTCTGTCTGCAACTATCTGCAAAATTTCGACACCAAGGTTGATGCTTACAAGTTCGGCACATTTCAGGATCGCACGACCGGAAATCCGGACAGCGTTCCGCAGGTATCCGCATGGGATGCTGATACGATTTAAGTTTTCAGTTTAGTTTTCGGTTAAGTTTTCAGGGGGAACAATATGAAAAAAGCACTCGCATTTCTGACCGCACTGACCATGCTGACCGCAGCATTCAGCGCGGCGCCGGTTTCCGCAGCCGGCAGCTATGATATGACCGTGACCGTTGACCTCTCCGGCAGCGGCAAGGCAATCAGCCCGTATATCTTCGGCATCAACGAATACGGGCATCAGGATGACCTCAAAAAGCTCTCTGTCCATGCAGTCCGGCAGGGCGGCAACCGCATGACCGCCTACAACTGGGAGACAAATGCCTCCAATGCAGGCTCCGACTGGAAGCACAGCTCGGACAATAACCTGTCCAAGTCCGATGAACCGGCCGACTGCGTGCAGCAGCTCTCCGCCGAGGGTACGAAGTACGGCTTTGACTATAAGCTGACAACGCTTCAGCTTGCGGGCTATGTCGCCGCGGATAAGGACGGCCCCGTCTCCGAGGCTGAGGCAGCACCCTCTGCGCGCTGGAATGCGGTCAAGCTGACCAAGGGCAGCGCCTTTGCCGCAGAGCCCGATCTCACTGACAGCACGGTCTACATGGACGAATATGTCAACTATATCATCAGCAAGCTCGGCAATTCGCAGTCAAAGACCGGTATTCAGGGCTATTCGCTCGACAATGAGCCGGCACTCTGGCACGGCACGCACAGCCGGATTCACCCGGAGCGTGTCGGCTTGCAGGAGCTGACTGACAAGTCCGCTGAGATCGCAGCAGCCGTCAAGAAGCTCGACCCCGATGCTGAGATCTTCGGCCCGGCTCTGTACGGGTACACCGCCTATGACCATCTCGCAGACGATGACAGCAGCAATGAGTGGGAGACAATTCAGTCAACCGGCGGCTATCACTGGTATCTGGACTACTATCTGGATTCCATGAAAAAGGCTTCCGAGAAGGCGGGCGTGAGACTGCTCGATGTACTGGATGTCCACTATTACTCCGAATCCTCCCGCAACGGCGCAGAGGATCGCCTGCAATCCGTGCGGACGCTCTATGAAAAGGGCTTTGTCGAGAATAGCTGGATCGGGCAGTGGTGTCAGAAGAATGTGCCGATCCTGCCGACGATTCAGGCGTCGATCGACAAATATTATCCCGAAACCAAGCTCGCAATCACCGAATACAACTTCGGCGGCGAGGACGATCCCTCCGGCGCGATCGCACAGGCAGAGGCGCTGGGCTGCTATGCCGACGCGAATGTCTATTTTGCATCGCTCTGGGGCGGCAGCGGATATATCCTCTCCGGTCTGAATCTTTATACGAACTATGACGGCAAGGGCGGCAGCTTCGGCGATACGCTCATCCCCGCCGCGACAGAGGATGTGTCGAAATCCAGTGTGTATGCGGCAAAGAACGGGGATGCCTCAAAGCTCACGGTCATGCTGACGAACAAGAGTATGAGCGATGCCGAGCATGCGGTCATCGAACTGAAGGGCGCTGCAAAGAGCTATCAAAAGGCTGCCCTGTACGGCATTACCGCAGAATCCTCCGAGATCCGGCTGCTGGATATCGTCGATGTGAACGGCAGCAAGGTCGATGTGACACTCCCGGCATACTGCGCGGCGATGGTCGTTGTCTCGGATGACCCCGATGCCTTTGCAAATGCGCAGCAGGAGGAAAAGACGCAGAAAACCGCGGTCTTTGACGATCCGATGAGCATGGTCAATCAGAACGGCTACGTCGAAATTCCGATCAGCGATCCGGAGCATCTGAAGCAGATCATCATTACCGGCGATGTCAAGTCGAGTGCAGGCTCCTCATGGGGCACTGCGGGCTGTGCGGTCTGCATCAATGCAGTCACTGCGGACGGTACTGCGTTCTGGACCAGCAAGGGCTACTCCCTGAAGCTCGGTTCCGGCTCCAAAGCAACGGTCGAATTCGACGGGACGCTGCAAAATTCAGACAAAGAGGATGTTGCCGCAGTGGTCGCTGACGGAAAGATCGAGCTGCAAAAGTGGTGGGATTCCTCCGAAAAGCTGGAGGCGGAGATCGCCGATGAGATCACCGTAGACTATACCAGGGTCGAGGTCGTGTATGAGTACAGCGGCAGCACGCTGCGCGGCGATGTCAATGCAGACGGCAAATTTGATGCCGCAGATGCAAGGGCACTTGCAAAGTTCCTGACCGCATCGGGTACGCTTGCTGACTGGCAGGCGGGCGATCTTGATGCGAACGGAAAGCTGAATGCAGCCGACCTGACATGGATGAAGCGCGAATTATAAAAAAAGAGGCTCCGGTTTCAGAACGGTACGTATCAAGAAGTTTTACGCCATAGTATTTCTGATGTAATGTCAGAAGTACTATGGCGTTTCTATTGACAGTACAGAGATGATGTGCTATAATTGTTACTGGCAAAAATCAGAATTTGCGGGCAGGGCCCGCCGCCGTTGATCTAAAGATTTCCGGCAGCGTTTCGGAGCGCACATTATTCTGATTGTTTTCGCAGCGTAATAAGATAAATCAGAATTTATAGCAGAAAGGTATATTACAGTATGAAGAAATCAGTCACACTTCTTTTGATCCTTGCAATGACCTTATCCATGACTGCCTGCGCAGGCAAGCAGGAAAGCACTTCACAAGCCGAAAGCAGTCCCACCGCGGCGCAGACAGAAATCAGTACTGCTGAACCAATACAAACACAGTCATTAGCGCCCACAAAGCTCACGAATAAAATGACGGAAAATGAGCTGCAATGGGTGAACAGGCACAAACTGACCCTGCTGGACCAATATGAAAAGCCCAATGCAGACCCGAATGCCGAGCACAAGGTCAGTATCGAGTTTCAGACGATAGACCTTGAAAACTGGCGAAACTCGATCAATGAGAACCGCGATGAGATGACCGATGACGAATATAAAGAAGAAATGAAAAAGATACAAAAGGCTGAAGAAACCGGAGAGGGGCTGCGGTATCCGCTCCCTCCGATTGTAGATGGCTATATCGTTGCACATTCTGTTCCTGAGGCAGATGTATTTGAGGATGGCGGTTTATATGAGTTTACGGCTTCCACGATAGACGAAAACGGCGAGTGGCAGGTCAAAGACCTCTCATTTGCTTCGTTTGAGGAGTATCTGGACTATATCCGGGAGGATGATGCCATGCAGAGCTTCACCAAAGAGCAAACAGACCTTGATATCTGTTTTACGCAGCTTGCCTACGATGCGCTGTGCTCAGGGAATTATGAAGAGCTTCCCTCAGGTGCAGTGGACAGGAACGACACTTCGCAGTACCTCTGGAGCTATTTCCACAATTACAGAAGCGATTGGGAATACAATCGCGAAGAAGTAGAGGAGATCAAGGATTCAGTTGACGAGATTTACATTTACGATGAAGAACTGCAAAGGTCATTCACTGTCCATGTGACGCTCCCGCCTGATTATGACAAGGACAAGACCTATCCTGTTTTCTTTCTGACAGACGGCATCTGGCGCTTCGGCAACTGTCCCGCGCTTAGAAAATGTATGGAAAACAAAGAGGCTGCACCCGTTATCCTTGTTAGCCTTTATTACTGCTATGATGTCACTGACCCCGACCAAGCGCTGCGCTATGAGGATCTTGTCATCAATCGCAGTGAGCTGCTGGATTTTATCACCGACAACCTGATGCCGTATCTCTGCGGGAATTACAACATCGACTGCGGAAATTCCACGCTGTACGGTCATTCGGACGGCGGCGTATTCACACACTATGCACTGTTCAATTCAGATCAGTACGAGAATCAGCCCTTCGGACATTACATCATCGGCAGCCCTGCACTGTGGGGACTAAAGCATTATAATGAACATGAAGGCATCAGCAATGACATATATATGAATGATTACGGCTATTTTGACAGAAACGAAACGCTGAGCAAAACCGTATTCCTGTGTGCAGGTTCGCAGGAAGATCCCGATTATGCCGACAATTATCGTGAGGGAGATGATACAACGCTGGAAGGAACTGCAAAGCTGAAAGAGCGTCTTGAGTCACATCATGCAGAGCTGACCTACAAGCTGTATGAATCCCATCACTATCAGTACATTCCCGAAATGCTGATTGAATATCTGAAAGAAACGTATCCGTGTTAATTGAAGATTCAATTCTGATTAGCAACATAAATACGCACAATGCCCCTGAGTGCTTTGTAACACTCAGGGGCAAAACTTCTATATAGGTATCTGTCTTTTGTGCCGGAGCCTCTTGCTGTAACGGACAGAATTGTGACGTCTTGACTTTTGTTAAAAATGGTTTTTGTAATCGGAAAACTGAAAGCTGCGGAGGAGCTTGCAGTTTCCGTCTGTTTCCCGGACGGCCACTGCCGGCATCGGCATGCCGGTGTACATCTTCGCCTTTGTCAGCGTGTTGATCGCCATATCGCGGAACACGAGCCGTTCACCGATCTGAAGCGGATGGTCGAACGAATAGTCGCCGAAGATATCCTCCGGCAGGCAGCTTCTGCCGCCGAGGCGGTACTGATAGGCAAGGACGTTGGGCTTGTCTGCACCGATCAGCGGCGGACGGTACCGCAGCTCTGTGATATCAGGCGCATGGCAGACAGCAGACGCATCGAGGATCGCGAGCGGCATGCCGTTGTCGATGAGATCGACGACAGTCGTGATGAAGCAGCCCGCCTCCCAGACGATTGCCTCGCCGGGTTCATAATACACCGTCAGATTATATTGATCCCGGAGCATTGCCGTGACCGCCTCGAGCTTTTCAATCTGATAGCCCTGACGGGTGATGTGATGCCCGCCGCCGAGATTCAGCCACGCCATCTGCGGGAGCCACGCGCCGAATTTGTCAATGACTGCCTGCACCAGCCGTTCGAGCGCATCCGCATTCTGCTCATAGAGTGCATGGACATGCAGCCCGCGGATCTTCGCGGCCAGTGCATCGGGAAAGTTTGCGGCCGTCGTACCGAGACGCGAGCAGGGCGCACAGGGGTCAAATTCGTCAAGCTGCTGTGAGAGATACTCCGGATTGATGCGAAGTCCGACCGAGCAGCCGTGCGCAACGGCCATTCCGGCATAGCGCTCAAGCTGCCTGGGAGAATTGAACGTGATATGATCGCAGATCTCAACGAGCTGTGTCATTTCATCGGGGAGATAGGCTGTCTGACAGACATGGTTTTCCCCGCGGAAATACAGATGTGCAAGCTGCGCCTCGTAAGCAGAGCAGGAGGCAGTGCCGTCGAGATATCGGGAGATCATCGAATAAAACGGAAAAGAGGAGAATGCTTTTTGCGCGAATAATATTTTGCAGCCGGTATTCCGGCGCAGGGAATCGAGAATCGTGAGATTTTCTTTGAGCTTTGCCTGATCTATGAGGTAACAGGGGCTTGGCAGGGCAGATTCCTGCATATGCGGGACACTTCCTTTCTCCGCAGAATAATCTTGCTTTCAGTATACCACATCGTCCTGATTTAGTCAACGGAATTATACGATTATTTTTGTTTTCCATATTGGTATTCGGCATCTGCGGATTGCGTCTGCGCGGCTGTCCGCAGAAATCGGGATCTGTGAAAAAGCAGCGAATGGCATGATGATGCCGTCAAAATCCTCACCCCGGATTATGCCGGTACTCATATAGAAGTTTTGCCCCGAAGCGTTTCACAAAAGCGCTTCGGGGCATTGTGCATATTTATGTTGCTAAGCTAAATCAGAATTTGCGGGTAGGGCAGACCGCGGCTTGCTCTGTTGAATTGGTATCAGGAATTCTAATTGTTTTTGTCATCTTCTCTTTATCCGGTGTCCTATCGTTTAT
>CAMNJD010000285.1 GCA_946540705.1 uncultured Ruminococcus sp.
TCTGTGCTTCACCCAGAGCCTCCGCTGCCTGCTTGACCGACATGCTGATCTTTCCCTGCGGATTCACAGCAATGACCTTCACGCGAACAACGTCATCCTCCTGCAAAAACTCATGGATATCGCGCACAAATGTATTCGCGACCTCTGAGATATGGACCATGCCGGTGACAGGGCGCTCGCCCTCACCGCCGGCGACCTCAACAAATGCGCCGTACTGCGTGATGCTTTTCACGCGGCCTTCGTAGATCTCACCGATTTCCAGATGCATATACTGCCCTTTCCGCTCCGCTTTCCGCAGAGAAAATTCTATCCCTGACCGCGGCAGACCCGCGGCAAAGTGATCCGTTCAGTTCCGTGATGTGTCGTAAAACCGGCGCTCATTCGGATACGCATAATTCAGATCCTCGATCGCCGCTTTTTCCATATATCCTTCGATATCCTCAGTCTCAACAAACTTTTTGAGCTCCAGATTCTCGTCCTTTGCCTGCTCGATCGCAGATTCCAGCTCCTCTTTCTCCTGCTTTTTCTCGAGCAGAGTTGCCTGTGTGGAGATAAAGGAGATGACGCATGCGACGATGAGTCCGACCGCGACGAGCCGGTAGACGACCCAGTCAAAAATAGCGCGTCTGCGCTGTTTTGCGAGCTCCTTCTCCGTTCCCTTGTTCCGTTCCATATTATGCTCCGTTTCTCTCTTTCGGGATGCCCTGCATCTGGCGATGCTTTTCTTTATTATACACCCAAAACCGCCGTCCCGTCAAGTATTTTTGCAGATTTTTCTGAAAAATACGCAGCACAGGCTGTATCAGCATCCTGCCGGTCAGGCGGAAGAAGTGCCGGACTGCCCTTCGCAGACGTCCGAGCATCCGCATCCAGACAGCGCCGACCGTTGCGAGATACACTGCAAGGCCGATGCAGGCGCCCGCAGCGTACTGCCAGCGGAACGCACCGCCTGCGTACATCCAGACATAGCACTGCACCGCGAACACGCAGAGGAACACGTAGACCGTATCCTCAAGAAAGACAAGCAGTGCATGATGCGGCAGCAGCGCACGGAGCGTGCGGAAGCAGTCGAGCAGCAGACCCGCAGGCAGCCCGAGCAGGATGCTCCGCAGGAAAAGCGTCATCTGAAGTGCCGCGGACGGGTTCTGTCCCCCGAGCCCGTTCACCGCAGCAGCCTCCCGAGGAAGCCCTGCGGCGCGGTACGGTCGCGGTCGCCGTAGCGCAGGGCGCGGATCTCGCCCTCGATCTGCACCTCGCCGGAGGAGGTGCTGAGCTGCTGCACATGCAGCCCGCGCCCGAGGATCACGAGTTCGCCGAGCTGTGTATACAGGATGACCGTGCGGTCATCGAAGCTGTCGATCTCCGTTACGCCGGAAAGCAGCAGCTTTTCGCGGTTTTCGAGGATCGCATTGTGCATCCCCTGTGTTTTGCGCGGTTCGTCCATTCCGCCGCCCCCTTTTCATACCGCATTCTATGCGCGGGGCGCGGCATTCAGAACCGCAGTTCAGTTCCGGCTGAAGTCCAGAAGCTCCAGCCCCTCATTCTTTTCGAGTGCCCAGCGGATGTTCCACTCGCTGGTAAAGAGCAGCAGGTATTGGTCGCGGAAGTCCTGCACGAGCTTGGTGTCCTCGCTGATGATGAGCTGCGGCTTGGTATCGGTCGGGATGCCCGCGATCCAGCGGATATACTGATAGCTCAGCGGCTCGCGGATGACCTCGACATTGTATTCCGTGCGCATGCGGTGCTCGAATACTTCAAATTGCAGCACGCCGACGACGCCGACGATGACCTCCTCCATACCGGTTTCCGGCTCATGGAAAATCTGGATCGCACCCTCCTGTGCGATCTGCATGACACCCTTGACGAACTGCTTTCGCTTCATTGTATCCTTGTGGCGGACGCGGGCGAAATGCTCCGGCGCAAAGGTCGGAATGCCCTCGAACTTCAGCTTTCTGCCGGGTGAGCAGATCGTGTCGCCGATCGAGAACAGACCCGGATCGAATACGCCGATGATATCGCCTGCATAGGCCTCGTCGATGATCTCGCGGTTCTCGGCCATCATCATCTGCGGCTGTGAGAGGCGCATTTTCTTGTCGCCCTGCACATGATAGACCTCCATATCGCGGGTAAATTTGCCCGAGCAGATGCGCAGGAAGGTCACGCGGTCGCGGTGCGCCTTGTTCATATTTGCCTGGATCTTGAACACGAAAGCAGAGAAATGCTCATCGAACGGGGAGACAGTCTCACCGTCCGCGATGCGGGCAAGCGGGGGCGGCGTCAGCTCGAGAAAGCGCTTCAGGAACGGCTCTACGCCGAAATTCGTCAATGCCGAGCCGAAGAACACCGGCGAGAGCTCGCCCTTGTGGATGGCTTCAAGATCAAATTCCTCGGAGGCTCCGTCGAGCAGCTCAATGTCCTCAGCGAGCTGGGCATGGTTGTCCCTGCCGATGAGTGCGGCGAGTGCGGGGTCATCGGGTGTGACCTCTGTCTGCGAGACGGTATGTGCGCCGCTGTCGCCCTCAAAGGAGAGGATATGCCGGGTTTCGAGATCGAACACGCCGCGGAATTCCTTGCCGCATCCGATCGGCCAGTTGACCGCATAGGTTTTGATGCCGAGCTCATTTTCGATCTGATCGAGCAGATCAAAGGGGTTCCGCGCTTCTCTGTCCATTTTATTGATGAACGTGAAGATCGGGATATGCCGCATGACGCAGACCTTAAAGAGCTTTCTGGTCTGGTTCTCGACACCCTTTGAGGCGTCGATGACCATGATTGCGGCATCGGCGGCCATGAGTGTGCGGTAGGTATCCTCGGAGAAGTCCTGGTGTCCGGGCGTATCGAGGATATTGATGCAGCAGCCGTCGTATTCAAACTGCATGACTGAGGATGTGACGGAGATTCCGCGCTGTTTTTCAATTTCCATCCAGTCGGAGACAGCGTGGCGGGCATTTTTCTTGCCTTTTACGGCGCCGGCCATTGAGATCGCGCCGCCGTAGAGCAGGAGCTTTTCGGTTAATGTGGTTTTACCGGCATCGGGGTGCGAGATGATTGCAAAGGTTCTTCGCCGCCGGATTTCTTCTTCCATAGTTCGCAAGGGGATCCCTCCTCAGAATTGGGTGTGGTGTTGCCATAACCATATTATTATAACACATAGCGGAAAAAAAAGCAAGCCGGCATTATTGTGCTGAATCATAACAAGTATTTTGCTGAATCATAACAAGAAATATTTGTCTTTCTTCTCCCCATAGTCCCATAGTCGGGGGTATGTATGATTTTTGTCATTCTCTCTGCATCCTCTCTGTATCCTTTGTCCTATCGTTTATTTTCGCTGGGCGCGGGGCGCAAATGCGAGGGGAAGAACCACAAGGAGAGGGAAGTCGTCGCTTC
>CAMNJD010000286.1 GCA_946540705.1 uncultured Ruminococcus sp.
ATGAGATCAGCCGCGCAAAGGACAGACTGCTGTCTCCGGAGGAGCTGTATGACAATGCCGAGGGCGACTTCCGCCTCTGCAAGATCGCACAGATCTATGCGGCCTACCAGAAGCGGCTGAAGGAATCCAATGCCGTGGATTTTGACGATATCATCGCCCTGACCGTGCGGCTGTTCCGCGAGAATCCGGATGTGCTGGAAAAATACCAGAACCGCTGCCGGTATCTGCTCGTGGACGAATATCAGGACACGAACCCCGCACAGTATGAGCTGATCCGGCTGCTCGCACAGAAGCACAGAAACCTCTGCGTCGTCGGTGATGATGACCAGAGTATCTATAAATTCCGCGGTGCGACGATCGAGAATATCCTCTCCTTTGAGGAGCAGTTCCCGGATTGCAAGGTCATCCGCCTCGAACAGAACTACCGCTCGACCAAGCGCATCCTCAGCGCCGCGAATTCCGTGATCCGGAACAATGTCGGACGCAAGGACAAGACCCTCTGGGCAGATGCACCGGACGGCGAAAAGGTGCTGTGGTACCGCGCACAGGATCAGAACGATGAAGCGAAATACGTCGCGGATACTGTCGCGGAGGGCGTGCGGCAGGGCAAACGGTATTCCGATTATGCGGTGCTCTACCGGACACATGCCCTCTCCAATTCGCTTGAACGGGCGCTTGCGCATGCCAATATCCCCTACCGCATCTACGGCGGTCTGCGCTTCTATGACCGCAAGGAAATCAAGGATGTTGTCGCGTATCTCTGCGTCATCAACAATCCGTTCGATATGCTGCGGTTCACGCGCATCATCAATGAGCCAAAGCGCGGCATCGGTACGCAGACGCTCGCCGATCTGACCGCGATCGCGACCGACCTGAATCTTTCGCCCGTCGAGGTGCTCCGCACGGCGGATTCCTACCCGCGGCTTCAGCGCAGAAGTGCGGCGCTGCTTGCGGTCGGGGAGATGTTCGCAGAGCTGACCGATGCAGCCTCAGAGCTGCCGCTCGATGCGCTCTATGATAAAATGCTCGAAGACACCGGCTATCTCGATATGCTGAAGGCCGAGGGCGAGGAGGCCGAGAGCCGCATCGAAAATATCCGCGAGCTCAAGACAAGCATCCTCAGCTACATCAATACCGCCGAAAATGAGGGCGAGGAGCCGACACTCAGCGGCTTCCTTGAGGAGATCTCCCTCTATACCGATCAGGACCGCGCCGATGAATCGACCGACGCAATGACGCTGATGACCGTCCATGCGGCAAAGGGTCTGGAATACAACAATGTGTTCCTCGTCGGACTGGAGGAGGGCATCTTCCCGGGCCGGCGCAGCATGGACAGCACCGAGGAAATCGAGGAGGAGCGCAGACTCGCATATGTTGCGATCACCCGCGCCAGAGAGCGGCTCTATGTCACGACCGCTGCCTACCGCATGCTCTACGGTCAGACCGGCTCCAACGGTACATCCAGATTTCTCAGGGAAATGTCGCCGGATGTGCTCGAAAAGCAGGACAACACCGGCTCCCGCGGATCATCCGCAGTCCCCGCCGCAAAGAAAGCGCTCAGCGGCGGCGCGATCCCGCACAGGGAGCCTGAGCAGACACAGGTCTTTGCACCCGGCGACCGCGTCAAAAGCGCGATCCACGGGGAAGGCACCGTACTCAGCGTCAGCCCGATGGGCGCGGATTTCCTCATGGAAATCGCATTCGATCAGGTCGGAACCAAAAAAATCATGGCAAAATATGCCCGAATCCGAAAGGTAACATCATGAACACTAATGTCAGAACCAAAGCCGCTTCAGGCGGCAGAAAGGTCACTGCGCCCGCCTCCTTCAGGGATGCGTTCGCACAGGCGCGTGCGGTGCTCAGCACCAAGAACGGCAAGCGGGTGCTGTTCCTTGTACAGTTCCTGTTCTCGCTGCTGACTTTGCTCTATTTCAAGGGCATCGTCAAAATGGCATACTACAGCATGTTTTACCGCCTCGATATCCCCGAGGACGGCCGCGGGACATACTGCTTCCTGATTTCCTGCGTCTGTCTGCTGTTCGGCATCCTGATGCTGTTCACGCGGCGGCAGATCGTCACAAGGCTGGTCATCATGTGCTCTATGCCGTTCTACCTGCCGATCATCCTGTTCAATTACAGGCATCTGGTGCTGCTGATCCCGCTCTTTATCATGGTGTTCATCACCTATCTCGCGAGCGGAACCTCCGAGGGACCCAAAACGATCTTCGGTGCCATGTTCCTGATGATGTACATTCTCGGCGCCTTTGTTTTTCTCACGGTGCAGAGCATGCTCCGCCCGGCAATCGAGGAAACGGTCGTTGAGCGCGGCGTGACGCCCGGCGGTGCATACCGCTATTCCATCGTGCAGGTGCTCGATCAGGGCGACGGCAATACCTATGTTTCGGTTGAGCCCAACACCAAGGACGTCGAGTTCGGTCACTCCAAGTGGTACGCAAAGGGCTATTCCAAAACCGTCTACCTCGAGCGTCCGCTGGATGTATTCCAGGCGGAATGGACGACCAAGACCAGACCGGAGATCACCAGAGAGCTCATCACCAACAACCCCAGCACGACCTTTGAGCTGAATTCCGATCAGATGCGGCTGCTCGGGCTCGATGAGGGCTACTCCAAGGAGTACGCGATCGGCGACCTGTCCCGTTCGCAGCGCCATAAGCTCGGCTACGGCGACAATACCGACCCGATCGACAC
>CAMNJD010000287.1 GCA_946540705.1 uncultured Ruminococcus sp.
CCTCGCTGCCGTTCATCGCATCGGTTGTGATCGGCACCATCCAGCTCGGTGCAACGGTCGATTATGCGATCCTGATGACAACCCGATACCGCACTGAACGCAGCAGCGGACTGGGAAAAAAGGAATCTATTGCCATTGCGCTGAAAACCTCCGTGCAGTCGGTCATTACCTCGGCACTGGGCTTCTTCGCAGCGACGATCGGCGTCGGCGTGTACTCTGATATCGGGATGATCTCCTCGCTGTGCATGCTCCTCGCAAGAGGCGCTCTGATTTCGATGGCAGTGGTCATCACGGTTCTTCCCTCGATGTTTATGGTGTTTGATAAGGTTATCTGCAAGACAAGCGCCGGCTTCAGTCCGAAAAAGGAAACACAGAAGCAGCGGCAGCTTATCCCGGCAGCGTCCCATTGATGATAAGGAGTGTGTGTATTATGAAAAATATGCAGAAATATAAGAAATATCTCGCCAGTGTGCTTGCGATTCTCGTGACAGCAGGCCTGACGGGTACCTTCGCTTACGCAAAGGGCGGCAGCAATACAAAAAAAACACAAGCAGCGATCGAAACGGAGGTCACGGAGGATACGGCAGATGCAGTTTTGAACCGCAGCGCATCTGCGCTCACCGCAGAAAAGGATGAGACTGTTTATGTCATTGCCGATGCGGGCGGTGCGGTCGAAAAGATCATAGTCAGTGACTGGCTTCAGAACAATTCCGGAGCCGATACGCTGACCGATGCTTCCAATCTGAAGGATATCGAAAATGTCAAGTCCGATGCAGGCTATACCGTGAAGCAGGACGGTGCTCTGGTCTGGGATACAAAGGGCGATGACTTATATTATCAGGGGACAGGAGAAAATGCGCTGCCGGTCGATCTGAATGTGACCTATCTGCTTGACGGCAAGGAGATCTCCGCTGAGGAGCTTGCCGGAAAGAGCGGCCGCGTGACGATCCGCTACAGCTACAAAAATAACCAGTATCAGACTGTGGAGATCAACGGCAAAAAGGAAAAGATCTACGTACCGTTTGGTATGCTGACCGGTGTGATCCTTGACAATGACCGCTTCAGCAATATCACCGTGAATAACGGCAAACTCATCAGTGACGGCAGCCGCACGATCGTTGCAGGCTTTGCACTGCCGGGATTACAGGAGAATCTCGCGATCGACCGCGATAAATTCAACCTGCCTGATACGGTCGAGATTACCGCAGATGTCGAGAATTTCGAGCTTGGCATGACTGTTTCCATTGCGGCGAACGGCCTGTTCAATGACATTGATACAGAGAAGCTGGACAGTCTGGACGACCTCACTGACGGCATCGGACAAATGAGTGATGCGATGAAGCAGCTCATGGACGGCAGCTCGCAGCTCTATGACGGTCTGGCGGTACTGCTGGATAAATCCGGCGAACTCGTGACGGGCATTCATCAGCTTGCGGACGGAGCTGCCGAACTCAAAAACGGCGCTGATTCCCTGTCATCCGGTGCGGGTACACTGAAAAACGGCACCTCTGAGCTTGCAAGCGGCGCAGGTACACTGAAAAACGGGACTGCGCAGCTTGCTTCCGGAGCGGGTGACCTCAACAACGGCATGGCGCAGCTCGCAGACGGTGCTGCATCACTGAAAGACGGTACGGCACAACTTGCCGACGGTGCAGGCGCACTCAGCAGCGGTGCCGCAAAGCTCGATGCAGGCAGTATTCAGCTCTCTGCGGGTGCATCGCAGCTTTCTGACGGACTGAATACGCTGACACAGAACAATGCCGCACTGAATGACGGCGCGAAGCAGGTCTTCGATACGCTGCTCTCGACTGCGAATACGCAGATCAAGGCAGCGGGACTGGATGTCCCGGCACTGACCGTCGAGAACTATGCGGACACGCTGACCGGTGTGATCGCTTCCCTTGATTCTGATGCGGTCTATCAGACTGCACTGAAGCAGGTCACGGACGGCGTTGAGGCAAAGCGCGGTTACATCACAGAACAGGTCACGGCTGCTGTGCAGGAGCAGGTGCAGGCACAGGTCGAAGCAGCCGTGCGGCAGCAGGTACAGGCAGCAGTCACACAGCAGGTAAATGCAAACGAAGCCGCGATTCGTGCGGCAGTGATTCAGCAGGCCGCAGGTATGACGGCGGAACAGTATGCGCAGGCCGTCGCAGCAGGCAGGATCCCCGCCGAGACACAGCAGACGGTTGAAGCTGCTGTTCAAAGCACGATTGCCGCAACGGTCAATACACAGATGCAGAGTGACGCCGTGCAGCATCAGATCGCTGCACTGACGGAGCAAAATACACAGGCGCAGATGCAGAGCACGGATGTTCAGGCGCTGATCGCGGAGAACACTGAAACGCAGATCCAGAAAGCGATTGCAGATACCATGGCAAGCGAGGAGGTGCAGCAGAAGCTCGCGGCGGCATCCTCCGGCGCACAGTCACTGATCGCGCTGAAAACGCAGCTCGACAGCTACAACGCTTTCTATATGGGACTTCAGCAGTATACCGCAGGTGTTGCAGATGCGGCTGACGGTGCTGCCGAGCTGAAGGACGGCGTGATGCAGCTTCAGGCGGGCGCTGAGCAGCTTGATGTCGGCGCACAGCAGCTTCAGTCGGGAGCATCGCAGCTCGATTCCGGTGCAGGCAATCTCAAAACCGGTATTGATGCAGTGCATGCAGGTGCAGCACAGCTCAAGGACGGTGCTGAACAGGTTGACGGCGGTGTCGGTTCGCTTCAGTCCGGCGCACAGAAACTCGACAGCGGTGCAGGCGCTCTGAGCAGCGGCGCACAGCAGCTTGCTGCCGGTGCTGCAACACTCTACAACGGTATCCTTCAGCTTGAAAACGGCGCTCCGGCACTCGTTGACGGTGTGACAAAGCTTAAGGACGGCGCAATGCAGCTTTCTGACGGCCTCAAGCAGTTCAATGAGGAAGGCGTGCAGAAGCTTGCAGATGCGGTAAACGGCGATCTGACAGAAACATTGGAGCGCTTCCGGGCTACGATTGATGCCTCGAAGACCTACCGCAGCTATTCAGGGCTTGATGATTCCATGGACGGAGAGGTCAAATTCCTCTATCGCACAGCGGAGATCCGGAATAAAAAAGACAACTGACTTTTACCTGATACACACACGAAGCCGGAGCTTCACAGGAGAGATCCCGTGAGGCTCCGGCCTCGTTATGTTATGGTCACTGTCTGTAATAGGTCACGCCGTCAAGGGTCACTTCGGTCACATCTGAGGTGTCCATGAAAATCTGTGCAAGCGGTGTCTGTCCGTCGATCTCCTCATATTTGCCG
>CAMNJD010000288.1 GCA_946540705.1 uncultured Ruminococcus sp.
GGGATTCCAAAGGGATAGCATCCCTTTGGCGGGGTATGGGGCAGCGCCCCATTATAATCATCGCGCAGCGATACCTTTATCGACAAGCTGTCCAAAGGGACAGTGTCCCTTTGGCGGGGTATGGGGCAGCGCCCCATTATGAATCATCGCGCAGCGATACTTTACATATCCGGCAGCTTCCGGCGATGCGATTTCGCATAGTCGAGGTGCTGCTTTGTGCAGCCGAGCTGACAGCCCGGCGCATTTTTTTTGATCTTGTCGAGAATGATCTCCGGCTTGAACACCTGCTGTTCTCCGACCGCAAACGGAAATGCGAGGCGGCTGCCCCAGCAGTCATGCACGGTCAGATAGGTCCCAAAGGGGCTGCGGCGGATATATGCCAGCAGCACCCACTCAAACCGCACAAAGCGTTCAGGGTCATTCTTCACGGCAAGCCAGTGCTGCGACACCAGCATTTTGCTGTTCTCAAAAAAGAGGTCTTTGCCCTCTGCCGTGCGCATTTCCGCGACCCGCTCCGGGCTGCCGTACTTGCGGAACAGCGGGCTTTTCTGCGGCTGCATCATGCGGAGCAGATGCCGGACTGCAAGCCCTGCGCAGCCTGCCGCCGGAAACAGTGCGAGCAGTCCTGCCGGGTGAACATACCAATACAGCAGAACCGCAGATGCGGCAAAAACCGCAGACAGCAGCAGGAACAGCAAAAAGCGGTTCCTGTGCCGTTCACGGATCAGTCTGAGCAATGTCTTACTGTCCATAGTTCTGCCCGTTGTTATAATTGGCATCCGGGCGCTGCCGGACGGGCTTGGGGTCGCCGGGCCTGATCTTATTCTGTGCCGCTGCGCGGACATTCTGCGGGCTGTAGCCGAACACGATCCACGGCGCCGCAAGGCTCATCCTGCGCATGATCTCGGCGATCTCCTCGCGCCCCTTTTTGCCGAGCCTGAACTGAAACCGCACCTGATAATTGTAGATATCATGCACGGTCATGCCCTGATCGGTCGGGATGCCGTTGGTGCTGTTGCGGAAAATGTAGACAAGCTGAAGATCACTGAGCGGGATCAGCGATTCGAGGTCGTTGGGGTTGAGGATAAAAGTCTCGGTCATCAGGAAATTGTTTGCCTGATAGATGACCTTATTGCCGCCGTCCCGCAGCATGGCTGCGAGCTCGTCCGGGGTACCGTAGCGCTTGAAAATCGGGAGCTCCTCTGTGTGATTCGCTTTGGAGTTGAAATAGAAGAACAGCGCGAGCGGCACCAGAACGGTCACAACCGCGAAAAAGAGGCCGAGCCCGACCGATGCGAAAAAGAAGAACACGGTCAGCAGGATCCCGACGATCAGACAGACCAGTGAGATGGTGCGGTATTTCACGTGCTTTTTGTGAATTTCCTGTATCAGTTCTGTTGCGGTAATTGTCTGAAGCTGCATAGTCTGGATCCTTCCCTTTTAATTTTTTTCATATTTGGCTGCGACACGCTGAAGCAGGTTGATGATCGGGAGATGCTGCGGGCAGTGCTGCTCACACTGACCGCACGCGAGACATTCGGATGCCTTCGCGCCGTTTGCCGCGGCCGCATCGTAGTCCTCCTGCGGCTGCTTGCGGTTGTAGAGCCGGAAATAGTCCGGAATCGGAATCTGCATCGGACATCCCTCCGTGCAATAGCTGCATGCGGTGCAGGGAATCTCAATTTCGTGATTGATGATATCGCGGACGCGGAAGCAGAGCGCTTTTTCCTCGTCATTGAGCGGCTGAAATTCCTTCATGTAGCTGATATTGTCGGAGAGCTGCGCGAAATTGCTCATGCCGCTCAGCACCATCATGACCCCGGGCAGCGATGCTGCAAACCGGATCGCCCATGACGGCACGGAAAGCCCGGGCTCACGCTGCTTCAGATATGACTCGGCGAGCGGGGGGACATTTGCGAGCGTGCCGCCCTTGACAGGCTCCATAATGACGATCTGCTTGCCGTGCTTTCTTGCAGTCTCATAGCAGAGGCGGGACTGCACACGCTCACTCTCCCAGTCCAGATAGTTGATCTGAAGCTGCACAAATTCGACCTCCGGATGCGCGGTCAGGATCTCATCGAGCAGCGCAGCGGTATCGTGGAACGAAAAGCCAACATGCCGGATCTTCCCGGCGGCCTTCTGCTGCTGCACAAATTCAAAGCAGTTGAGCCGCTCTGCGATCGCATAATTCTGCGTATCGAGGCAGTGCAGCAGATAGTTGTCGAAATAGCCTGCGCCCGTGCGTGCGAGCTGCTCCGCGAAGATGCGCGGGACATCCTCCGGGGTTTTCAGGAACATGGTCGGGAGCTTGTCCGCGAGGAAGAAGCTGTCTCTGGGGTGCCGTTCAACGAGCGCTTTTTTCAGCATTTCCTCAGATTTTCCGTTATGGTACATATAAGCGGTGTCAAAGTACGTAAAGCCGTTTTCGAGGAAGGTATCGACCATTTTGCAGATCTGATCCTCGTCAAAGGAGGTCGGGTCCTTACCGTCGAGCAGCGGCAGGCGCATAAAACCAAACCCGAGTTTTTTCATATTATCCCTCTTTTCTCAAGGCCGTGACCCGGCGGTCATCCCTCTGCCATCCAGAGGCCGTGCAGGTTGCAGTAAGCATAGGCGGCGATCAGCGCGGTATCTTCCTCCGCAAAGAACTGTGCAGCGGGCTCATCGCCGGGTCTGAGCTCCCTGCGCTCAATGCCGTCTTCCGTCTCGAGCAGAATCCAGCCGATATAATGATTGTCCTGCATCGGGTGCGCGGTGCTGCCGACCTCGACAGTGACAGTCTGCCCCTCGCGGGAAATGACCGGCACATGCTTTTCCTTTGCGGCATCGACGGTGTTCGGGACGATCTCCTCAAAGCCGGGACATGCCTCGGTGACGATCTCGCCGTTCTCGGGGTTCTTGTAGAATTTCAGCATGATGAATCTCTCCTTTTTTTTCTGATAATGTATGGTCAGAGCCCGCTTTTGCGTTCTCCGCTTCCCGGTTTCTGGAAAAGCTCCAGTCTACCGCAGCTTGTGCAGCGCCAGATGCGGATATGTACGCCGTTCACGATTTTTGCGATCTGCCTGACGAGAAGATTGCCCGACGGATAATTCTCCGGATCGACCCGTTTCATCGGCGCACCGCAGCGCAGACAGCACAGCGGATCGCCGCTGCCCTGCCGCACCGCATCATTCTGTCCGTTGCCGTGCATGTGCTCAGCCCATGTATGCAGTCAGTCTGCGGCGGGTTTCCTCCTCGCCGAGCACATGGCTGATCTCGCAGATATCCGGTGCATTCTGCCGCCCGGTCAGCGCGACACGCAGCAGGTTCGTCACATCGACAATGCTGCCCTTGTAAAGTTCCGGATTCTTCTTGTATTTCTTCGGCTGCACCGCATAGCCCAGCGCATCGGTGATCTGCTTGACCTTTGCGAACCATTCCTCCTGCGAATCGGAGAAGTCCAGCGTATCGAGATAGCGTGTGAGAATCTCGCGCTTCATATCGCCGTCCGCATTCTCGGGGCAGGCATCGGTGATGCAGAAGGTTGCCGTGTCATAGAACGAGAGGAATTTCGCAGCAGCAGACCAGCTTCCGTAGTCCTTGCGGGGCTTCTCACCTCCCCGGCCGACATTGATCGCGGCCTTGTAGAAGTCTGCCTTCGCGGTCATGCGGTCAGCGAGTGCGGGATCATAGATCTTCGCCCAGCGGAGCAGTCCGTCATAGACGAAATCGGCATTCTGCCGCGCAAGATATTCCTTTGCGATGTTGTCGAGCTTTTCGAGGTCAAAGAGCGCCCCGGAGGTGCTCATTTTTTCGAGCGAGAAGGTGAATGCGCGGGAATCGGCATCGGGATTTGCAAGATGCCACTCCTCGAAATTGCTGTTGAGCACGGTCAGCAGATAGAGCCACGTTGCCTCCTGCGGATAGCCGACCTCGCTGTAATAGCTGAGTGCGAGCTCGGGATCCTTGCGCTTGGAGAGCTTGCGCTTGGAGCTGCCGTCCATTTTCATCAGCGTAGCGGTATGGCAGTAGACCGGACGTTCCCAGCCCAGAATATCAAAGAGCTGCACATGGATCGGCAGTGTCGCGAGCCAGCTTTCGTCGCGGATGACATGGGTCGTGCGCATAAAGTGGTCATCGCAGACATGCGCAAAATGATAGGTCGGGATGCCGTCGGACTTCAGCAGCACGAAATCGGTGTAGTTCTCCTGCACCTTCAGCTCGCCGCGGATGCCGTCCAGCACCGGGATCATGTGCTCGGGATCGCCCTCCGAGCGGAACCGCAGCACCCATTCGGTGCCCTTTTCCAGCTCCGCCTTGATATCCTCGGCCGGACGGTCACGCCAGACCGCATATTTGCCGTAATAGCCGTAATTATCCTTGGCCGCTTCCTGTGCATCGTGCATGGCCTTGAGGTCATCCTCGGTGCAGAAGCAGGGGTATGCGAGCCCGCGCTGCACGAGCGACTTTGCGACCGTCTGATAGATCTCTTTGCGCTGACGCTGCCGGTAGGGGCCGTATGCGCCGGATTCGCCGTCCTTGGTGACGCCCTCATCGAAGTGGACACCGTAGAAGTTCATCGCGTCGATCACAGCCTCGACCGCGCCCTCGACCTCGCGCTTCTGGTCGGTATCCTCAATGCGGAGATAAAACACGCCGCCGGTCTGGTGCGCGAGCCGCTCACCGATCGCGTTATAGAGGTTGCCCAGATGCACAAAGCCCGTGGGGCTCGGTGCGATGCGCGTGACGACAGCGCCGGCAGGCAAATCGCGCGGCGGATATTTCTCCTCGAAATCGCTGATGCTTTTTGTGATATCGGGAAAAAGCAGTTCAGCAAGTGCAGTGTAATCCATATAAAAGTCTCCTTTTCTGATTTGATTGCAGGGAACGGAACGCAGAAGCGGCATCACCAGTGTCCGCCGCCGCCGCCGAACGAGTGTCCGCCGAACGAGCTGGAGTGTCCGCCGCCGCCTCCGCCGCCGCTTCCGCCGGAGTCGATGCGGGTCTTGGAGGTGTGCGTGCGGAGGAACATGTCATTCCGCTCATAGAAATGCGTATCCTGCTGGCTGATGTAGTTGGTCGCGGCAAGCGACTTGACGAGCTTATAGCGGCTGCGGATGATGAGCACGGCGATGAGCGCGGCGATGAGTCCGGCTGCAATGCCGATGCCGATGACTGCTGCCCAGTTCTTGCCGTAGAAGCGCGGGAGCTTCGGGCCGCTGACAAGCTGCCCGTTCTCCTCCCAGTAATATTCACCGGTGTCATCGTTCTTGCTGTAGGCGCCTTTCGGGATGCCCTTTTTGTAGTATTTGATGATATCATCGCAGAACTGCATGACC
>CAMNJD010000289.1 GCA_946540705.1 uncultured Ruminococcus sp.
GACGAGGGCTCTGCCCTCGACCCGCAAGCCTTTGAAAAGGCTTGAGCGAAACTTTTAATATGGGCGAAATTAAAACTATTTGTTTTAACCCTATTTTTCCGACCACCTAAAAAAATACATACCCGAAAAAGCATGCTCACCGCTTCATTCAGGCGCTCCGTGTACACAACTGACAGCCAAAGCAAAGAATTCCCGTTTTGCCGCTTCTTCTTTTCCGTCATCTTGCACGAAAACTCCTTGCCGGGCATCCGCACAGCAAGGAGTTTTCATACAATCTGACAAAAAATCTGACTGTGCATCCTGCACACCGGATTTAATCAGTCGGTTCCCTTGCATTTTTCTGTAAAATATGGTATAATAAAGTGCTCTATATGTTTGATTGTGAAATTTTTGTCAATCTTATCTGCACAAGACTGTGCCAATCAGAAAGGATGGTTTTCTCTATGGAGAAGAAACCGCTTCAGTCGTATTCCGCCGCAGAGCTCTCCGCGATGCTGACGGAAACGCAGCAGGCCTATGACGCATTCCAGGCCAGAAAGCTCAAGCTCAACATGGCACGCGGCAAGCCCGGCCCCGAGCAGCTCGACCTGACAATGCCCCTGCTCGATGCCCTCCCCGCCGGCGCCGATCCGATCTCCGAAAGCGGCGATGACTGCCGCAACTACGGTCTGCTCTCCGGTATCTCCGAGGCAAAAAAGCTCTTCGCCGATATCCTCGGCGCAAAGCCCGAAGAAATGTTCATCGGCGGAAACTCCAGCCTTGAGCTGATGTTCGCCTGCCTCCAGATCGCCTATGTCAAGGGCATCGCCGGTTGTCAGCCGTGGTCACAGCAGGGAGAGATCAAGTTCCTCTGTCCTGTTCCGGGCTACGACCGCCACTTCGCACTGACCGAATACTTCGGCGTGAAGATGATCAACATTCCGACCGATGAAAACGGCCCGGATATGGCGCTCGTGAAGCAGTATGCCGAATCCGACGAAAGCGTCAAGGGCATCTGGTGCGTGCCGGTCTACGGCAACCCCACCGGCATCGTCTACAGCGATGACACCGTCCGCGCCTTCGCTGCGCTGAAGCCTGCCGCAAAGGACTTCCGCATCTTCTGGGATAACGCATACTGCATCCACCACATCACGAAAACACCGAAAACCCCGCTGACGATCAATGCCGCCTGCGAGGAAACCGGAAACACCGGCATCTTCTATCAGTTCGTGTCCACCTCGAAGGTCACGTTCCCGGGCGCCGGCGTTGCGGCATTCAATACATCCCGTGCAAATCTTGATGAGCTCGAAAAGCATCTGGGCATCCAGACGATCGGCTTCGACAAGATGAACATGCTCCGTCATGTCCGCTTCTTCGGCAATGCCGACAACATGCGTGCGCATATGGAAAAGCACCGCGAGGTGCTCGCTCCGAAGTTCAAAATCGTGCTCGACATGCTTGACAGCGAGATCGCACCGCTGGGCATTGCGGACTGGACAAAGCCGGAGGGCGGCTATTTCGTGTCGTTCAATGCAATGAAGGGCACGGCAAAGCGCATTGTGCAGCTCTGCAAAGAGGGCGGCGTTACGCTGACCGGCGCGGGCGCGACCTACCCCTATAAGAATGACCCCGATGACAGCAATATCCGCATTGCGCCGACCTACCCTGTTCCCGCTGAGCTGACGCAGGCAATGGAACTGTTCTGCATCTGCGTGAAGCTCGCGGCACTCGAACAGCTCACAAAATAATGCTCTGCTTCCGCTTGACGGAAGGCGCAGGCTTCGGTGCCGCTCTTCTGCTGCTTCTGCTTGCCTCGCTCGCGGCGGTGATCCTGACCACGCTTGAGAAGCTCCGGCGCCTGCAATTCCTGAGCAGGCGGCATACGCGGATCTATCAGGCGGAGATCGTCAGCCTCGAGCTGACAAGGGTTCCGTCCGACCTGATGCGCGCTGCGGGAAACCGGCTGAACCCAGGCGGGCGCATGAAGCTGCGCTGGAATGACGATACGGACGGCGTTCGGGAGGAGACTTTCCCGCTCAGCCCGAAGCTGTACCGGAAAATGCTCGGCAAAGGGCTGACAACACAGCTCGCAGTCGTCCGCGACCCGAAGATTCCGCACGAATACAAGCTCGGCGAGCAGTTCGATTCTCCGGCCTTGCGGCGGTATATCCTTTCGCGCTGCAAGGTGCCGCTTTCGGGCGAGATCGTGCTGCTGGCAGAGGAGCGGAACGCCATGCGCCGGAACAGCCTCCTCTGGCTTGTGCTCGGTGTGCTGGCGGCGGCGCTGCTGATCCGGCTGCTGTACCTGCTGATCTTCAATCTGTGGGTTCGCGGATATTACATCTGGCAATCTGTAACAAAATGACAAAGGAGAGAGTGATATGCTCGATATCAAGTTTCTGATCAACAATAAGGATGCGGTCAAGGAAAATATCAAAAAGAAGTTTCAGGATGACAAGCTTCCGCTGGTCGATGAGGCTGCGGAGCTGTATACGCAGATCATGGAGGCCAAGCACATCTCCGAGGATCTCCGCGCACAGCGCAACAAGCTCTCGGCTCAGGTCCCGGCTCTCATGAAGGAGGGCAAAAAGGATGAGGCTGAGGCGATCCGCGCACAGGTCAAGGAGAATGCCGTCATCATGAAGGAAAAGGAAACCTTCATGGACGAAGCCTCCGCAAAGCTCGATGACATCATGAAGCGCATCCCGCAGATGATCGACCCGTCTGTGCCGATCGGCAAGGATGACAGCGAAAATGTCGAGGTCGAGCGCTTCGGCGAGCCGGTCGTTCCGGATTATGAGATCCCGTATCATGCGGAGATCATGACGAGCCTCTGCGGCCTGGACAAGGATTCCGCCGGCAGAGTCGCAGGCACCGGCTTCTACTACCTCATGGGCGATATCGCACGGCTGCATGAAGCTGTCCTTGCCTATGCAAGAGATTTCATGATCGACCACGGCTTTACCTACATGATCCCGCCGTTCATGATGCACAGGAGCATCGTTGAGGGCGTCATGAGCTTCGAGGAAATGGAAGCGATGATGTATAAGATCGAGGGCGAGGATCTCTACCTGATCGGCACCTCCGAGCACACGATGATCGGCCGCTTCGTCAACCAGATCGTCGATGAGAGCTCGCTGCCGCTGACCCTCACCTCCTATTCCCCCTGCTTCCGCAAGGAGATCGGCTCGCACGGCCTCGAGGAGCGCGGCGTTTACCGCATCCATCAGTTCGAGAAGCAGGAGATGATCGTCCTCTGCAAGCCCGAGGACAGCATGGACTGGTACAATAAGATGTGGAAGCTGTCGGTTGAGCTGTTCCGCAGCATGGAGATCCCGGTGCGTCAGCTCGAATGCTGCTCGGGCGACCTCGCAAACCTCAAGGTCAAGTCCTGCGACATCGAGGCATGGAGCCCGCGTCAGCAGAAATATTTTGAGGTCTGCTCCTGCTCGAACCTCGGTGATGCACAGGCGCGCCGCCTGAAGATCCGCACCAAGGGCGAAAAGGGAACCTACCTCGTTCATACGCTGAACAACACGGTCGTTGCGCCGCCGAGAATGCTGATCGCGCTGCTCGAAAACCACTATCAGGCAGACGGTTCGGTGAATATCCCGGAGGTTCTGCGTCCGTATATGGGCGGCAAGGCAAAGCTCGTCCCGCAGAAATAAACGCAAAAAATCAAGGCCGCTGTTCTCATTCCGGGAACAGCGGCCTCAGTCTGTAGAAAAAGTGTCTCCGACGGATTTATATTGAGGGCGCCGCCCTCAAACTCCCGCTTAAGGGCTACTAGCCCTTAAGAAT
>CAMNJD010000290.1 GCA_946540705.1 uncultured Ruminococcus sp.
GCTCTGCGGAGCGCGACGAGGGGCGCTGCCCCTCGACCCTGCAAGCCTTTGAAAAGGCTTGAGCGAAACTTTTGATATGGGTGCGAAAAAGATATTTGTGTTAACCAGAATTTGCCAACCACCTAAAAAGTTACATACCCAAAGATTTCCGGTTGTATTTCAACTGTGCGCTGCCGGATGCTGTCCGCCGGAGGCGCGTGCGATGTACAGCAGCCGCTGCGTTTCCGGGACAGGCGCGGCATAGGTATCGCCGTCGAGAACCTCCAGCAGCGTGAAGCCTGTCTCGCGGAGCAGTGCTTCCAGCAGCTCCGGCGGATAGATCCGCTCGGTGAATTCCTCGGATTCGCGCAGATAACTGCGGCCCTGCGTATGCTCGAAGAAATCCAGCTCGATCGTCACCGGCCAGTCCGGCGCATGCGGTGTCAGATGATTCTGCCAGACGCAGACCGCATCCGGCAGTTCATACACAAAGCACTGATCCGCCAGAATCTCCCGGTGCTTGTACTCCGTATTGACATCAAACAAAAACAGCGCACCTGCGTCAGAAAACAGATTGACCCGCGAAAATGTCCGCCGCAGGTCATCCTCTGTTTGCAGATGATTCAGGCTGTCCAGCGCGCAGACCGTCACGGTGAGCGTGCCGAACAGGTCGATCGCACGCATGTCCTGTTTCAGATACTGCACGGGCAGTCCGCTGTCATATTTTTTGTCCAGTGCCTCGTTCAGCATGTCCTCCGAGCTGTCGATGCCGATGACATCCCAGCCGAGTCTTGCGAATGCCTCTGAGAGCGAACCCGTGCCGCAGGCCAGATCGAGCAGGATATGCTCGGGCATCTGTTCAGGCAGCCATTTTTCAATGAGCTGCTGCATATGCGCGGCTCTTGCGGCATATTCGACATTCGCGGTCAGTGCGTCATAAAACTGTGCGAAGGCGCTGTAGCCCTGCTGCTGCATCATTCTGCCGCAGCCTCGTCCTTTTTCTTCTTCAGCCGGTCAAACACGATCGCATAGCCGCCGGAGCTGACCATGCTCAGCGAGCGGTTCACGCGGCTGATCGTTGCGGTGCTGGTGCCGGTCTTTTCGACGATTTCCGCATACCGGTAATCCTCAGAGAGCAGCTTTGCGATCTGATAGCGCTGTGCGATCGCGACAAGCTCCTGCGGGGTGCAGAGATCCTGCATGAACATTGCGATCTCCTCCGGCGTCTGCAAAACGGCAAATGCCTCGTACAGATCCTTCAGATTTGCCTCATCCATTGGCTTGAACATGATTGTTGCCTCCTTCTCCGCTGCAAGGCAGCACAGTGTCTGATACTCTTATTTTAACACATTAGTTCGTAAAAGTAAAGCCTTTTCAAAAATTTTCATGTTTTTTACATGTTCATCGGTGTTTTCTTGTGCGTTATTATTTCAATGCAAGGCATTTGTCACCAAATATTCACACAGCGTTCACAAAATTGTGATATAATGGCAACATATAAATTCGGTGCCGCACTGCACGGCAATTCGGCTGTGCCTGCCGCCGAGGAGAGGGGAATTATTCTATGCGTACCGCCACACTCAGGAGATTGATCTCCGCCGCTGTCTGCGCGTCACTCACCGCGACTATGGCAGCGTTCCCGAATGCCGCTGTTTCCGCCGAAACAGTCAAGGTCGGGAAAACCATCGCAGTCGATGCCAAGTATACCGGCAATATCGCCGACCTCGGCAGCGACGTCAGCAGCATCACCTTCTATGTCACCTCGACAAAGGCCTGCGACTTTTCGTGGGGCTTCGGATGCAGCACCTCCGTAGCACCGGATTACTGGGCAGAGGTCGAGGAAGGCAAGACCACGCTCGCCGCAAACACCTCGACACCGATCAAGATCGACGTTTCTGATGTCAAGCTGGGGTATTCAGGCGGCACCTATCAGTTCCGCAACTACTACAGCGAGGGCACGCTGACGCTGGACAAGGTCGTTTCCAACGATACCGGCAGCACCGTCACGCCCGACCCGGGTCCCTCCGGCAGCAATGTCAAGAGCGGCGCCTACACATTTACCGACAACAAGGACGGCACCGCGACGATCACATCTACCCTTACCGGCACGATCGACGATCTCGACGCACTGCTGACCGCGGGGCACGATGAGGAGGAGTATACCGATCCCGAAACCGGCAGTTCGACATGGGAGGAGGGCGACCCGATCAACTCCCGGCGGCTGCGCTATTCCGATTTCGGCATTACACAGGGGACAAACGAGAAGGTCACGATCGAATCCTTTACATTTTCTGTTTCGTCCGATACCGACATGAGCACATTCATGTACGGCTGCGGCCTCAATGTGGAGTACAAGTCTCCTGCCGATTCCGAGTATTGGCTGAATGTCGGCGATGACCCCGAAACCAAGAAGGGCTACTGGTACAATGAGCACGGTCTCGATGAGGACGGCAATCCCGAGCCCGGCATCGAAGACCTTGAGATCAAACCCGGCGAGGGCACGACACTGAAGGACTGCGGCGGCTGGGTCGAAGCGGTCTGGGATGTTCCGGCTGAGATCCGGGAATATGTCACCTGCAAGGCAGCGGATGGCGTTTCGTTCCAGTTCTGGTACGGCGACAACACCGACAAGGGCTATACCCAGCTCAAGGAGGTCACACTCAAATCCGCGACCTGCACCTACACCGTTGAAAAGACCGTTCCGTATAATACGACAAAGTCCGTTAAGGTCGGCGAAAAGCTGACGCAGGGCGATGACAAGACCAACAGCACCGCTGTCAAGCTGTCTGAGCTCGGCCTCGATGCGAATTCCAACCTCAGCGCAGTGAAATTTACCGTCACCTGTCCGTCCGAGATCAAGAAGCTCGTGTTCGGCGTCGGTGTTTCGGATCAGAATTCTGCTGAGCAGTATTCCGGCTTCCAGTATGCGATCCTCGAAGCAGGCAAGACGCAGGAGATCATGTGGATCGTTCCGTCGTCTGTGAAGGCGGACGGCGCATACGGCAATGTCACCTTCGGCTACTACTACGGCGCAGACAAGAGCGACAAGCTCGTCAGCAGCATTACGCTGGACGATGTGACCGCTTACTATGAGCAGGTCGAGGTCACGACCGCCACAACGACAACCACCACGACAACAACAACCACCACAACGACTACCACCGAGAATCAGACGCAGGAAGTTGTCTGGGGCGATACGGACTGCAACGGCGAGGTCAATGTTATGGACGCTGTGCTGCTTGCCCGCGTGGTCGGCGATGATAAGACCCTGACTGCGGCGGATTATTCGGCGCAGGGAAAGCTGAATTCCGATGTTCTTTATGACGGAAATGTCACAGCGGAAGATCTGAGCCGGCTTATGAACTATCTTGCGAAGAACATTTCGTATTCTCAGCTCGGCCGGCAGTAAGATGTATCATTGCCAAAAGACCCGGTACGCAATTATGCCGGTACTCATATAGAAGTTTTGCCCCGAAGCGTTTCACAAAAGCGCTTCGGGGCATTGTTTTTTATACTGGTGCTATAATAAATCAGTATTTTTCGGCATAATTACACCCAATAGACTTTCTGAAAATCGAAAACTTACTTCTCCCCACAGATCGGGGGTGACAACCCAAGGGGACAGGGGGA
>CAMNJD010000291.1 GCA_946540705.1 uncultured Ruminococcus sp.
CATCGCGAAGCGATACCTTATTCTATTTAACCGTTCTAAACCACCTTTTTTGTGCGAGAATCCACCCAAATCTTTATTAGCCCGAAAAAAGCTCGCCCAAAAACTTTGGTTGACATCGCCGGAAGCGTATGAAATAATCCCCGGTCGGCCACTCCGTCGCCCCGCCGCCGCTTGACAAATCTACCGGAATCGCTTATAATAAAATCAGCACTTTGTTAATGCAAACTGCAAAAATTACAATCTATGAACGGAGGGAGCGATTCCATGAAAATTCTGTTTATACCCGTCGCAGAGGCCGGTGCAGAGAACGCACTGCATGACTGCTGCCGGTCTGTGCAGCCCGATCTTGTCTATCTGTATCTTCCGGCCGGCACGGGACTTGCCGAGCCGCTGTACGATGCACTCAGCGTCAGCTATCAGGTGCGCGTGTTTGAGCGCGATGCACTGCTGCCGGGCGTTTCGGAGGACGTTATCCTTTCGGATCTGAGCAGCGTCCTGACCGAGATCCGCCGCAGCAATCCTGATGCGGAGATCTATCTGGATACGACTGCCGGAACCGATGCGATGCAGAATGCGATGATTGACCTGATCACCGCAACAGGACTTGACCTGCTGCCCGCGCTGTCTGCGGAAACCGTGCAGGAAGTGCCCCCTGCGGAGCAGCCTGCACCTGCGCAGGAGGAATCACCGGCTGCCGGGCCGGAGACAGAACCCGCAAACGATTTTCATGTGGATTTCACGGATCCCAATGTCGTGATTGCGTCCGATGAGATTGTAGAAGCTCCCGCGGATGCAGAGACAGCACCGGAACAGCCCGCTGAACCCTCTGAAGCGGTTGAGGAATCCGCTGCGGATGCGGAGGAAATGACCGGGGCAGGGGATGCACCCGGCGCAGAGCCCGAGGCGGCGGGTATTTCGCAGGATGAAGTTGATAAGCTGCTGAACGAACAGACCGAAAAGGTTACGGCATCTGTCACGGCATCTGTCACGAAGTCTCTGACTGCAAAGCTGCTCTCTGCCCTGATCGACGCATATGATTACACCGGTGCGCTGACTCTTGCACGCAGCTCTGCGGATGCACCGGCGCCGCAGTTTATTGCACTGCTGGAGGCGGTGGAGCTGCGCAGCCGCGGCCGGTTCATGGAAGCACAGCAGAAATGCCGCGCCTGCGGACAGGCTGCACTGATGCCCGATGCATCACTGGCTGCGGAATACTATCTGATACTTGATCTGTTCCTGAAGCGGCAGGATTACACCGGTTTTCTCCGCGCTGTGCCGCCGTATCTGATCGAGCTGCTCATCGCCGCGATCCGCACAAAGTTCAGCATGGACGTCACGCAGTATATGATCTTCGGCAGCAGAAAATGGGATCACAGCAAGCTGATGATCGGTCAGATGACCGGAAAGTTCAAGGAATCGTATACCTATCACCAAAAGCCGAAGCCGGGCAATCTCGGCGTATATGTGACGACGGCGAATCTCTCGAATCTGATCGAAAATCTGGTCGTTCCGCGCCGTGATGCGCAGATGATGCTCGATACGCTGAAGCTGCGGCTGGATATTGAGGAGAAAACACGCACGCTGGCCTCGTTCACGCTGCGCGGGGCAACTGCTGAGGAGATCCGGGCGGCCGGTACGCACACGCCGGACGAGCTTCTTCAGATGATACTGAATTATGCGCGGAATTACACCGATATTGCGCTGAGTGATGAATACCTGCGCGCTTATGATACAGCGGGCGATGCCCTGAAGTCGATGCTGAACTGAATTCGGTCATCAATACAAATTCCGTCCAAAGCACCGGATAAAATCCGGCAAATGCTCCGAAAATGTCCGGACGCGGTGAAAAAAGTCATTTTTTCGCCGGATGGATATTGACAAAACTTTCACAATGTGATAAAATAGGGACAATCAGGATGAACAAAGGCGTTCATTTGAGGTACAGTCTAACTGTCCTCAAATGGGCGCCTTTTTCGTTTGCGGGGATCCCCGCGGAAAGGAATGAGAGTATGGTACCGTTGGAAGGACAGGTCCGCATCCCGTCGGGCTGCGCGATCTCTGCGATGATCTCAAGGGACGGCAGACGCATGAACGGCGAGCGCATCATCGAAAGCATGGTTCCGATGCACGACCGCTCAAACGGTCTGGGCGGCGGCTTTGCTGCATACGGCATCTATCCGGAGTACAGGGATTTTTATGCGCTGCATATCTTCTTCAACAACCGCCGCTGTCAGGAGGAATGCATGGCGCTGCTGAAGGAATATTTCGAGATCGTGCAGGACGAACACATCAAGGTGCGGAAGCTGCCGCAGATCACGGATGAGCCGATTATCCGCCGCGTATTTGTATCGCCGCTTCAGTCGCTGCTGCGGCATTTGCAGCTCGATGAAAAGGAATTCGTCGTGCGCATCGTCAACAAGATCAATGCAGAGCTGGACGGCAGCTATGTATTCTCCTGCGGCAAGAATATGGGCGCATTCAAGGCGGTCGGTTTTCCGGAGGATGTCGGCAGATATTACCGCTTAGAGGAATATGAAGCCTATTGCTGGACGGCGCACGGCCGCTACCCGACCAATACCCCCGGCTGGTGGGGCGGTGCGCATCCGTTCTGCATGCTCGATTATTCGATCGTTCACAACGGCGAGATCTCGTCCTATGACGCAAACCGCCGCTTCATCGAAATGTACGGCTACAAATGCACGCTGCAAACCGATACTGAGGTCATCACCTATATCGCGGACTATCTGCTCCGGCGGCAGGGATTGACGCTCGAGGAGGCTGCTGCGGTCATCGCGGCGCCGTTCTGGTCAACGATCAGCGGGAAATCTGAGGCGGACAGAGAAAAATACACCTACCTGCGCACCGTATTCCCGAGCCTGCTGGTCACGGGGCCGTTCTCGATCATTCTCGGCTTTGACGGCGGTCTGATGGCACTGAACGACCGTCTGAAGCTCCGGTCAATGGTCGTTGGTGAGCAGGAGGATATGGTCTATATCGCGAGCGAGGAAGCCGCGATCCGTGTGATGGCGCCGGATATTCAGAACATCTGGTCGCCCGCCGGCGGTGAGCCGGTCATCGTCAGGGTAAAGGAGGGAGCGTTTTGAATTTTTATCCGGAATTTGAGGTCGTGCGCAATGACAGCCGATGTATCCGATGCAGGGTGTGCGAACGGCAGTGCTCCAATGAAGTGCATTGGTACGATGCGGACGGCCGCGTGATGCTCTCCGATGAAGCAAAGTGCGTCAACTGTCAGCGCTGTGTGACGCTCTGCCCGACCCGCGCACTGAAAATCGTCAAGAGCGACTGCCGCCTGCGCGAGAACGCGAACTACTCCGATCAGACGATCAAGGAGATCTACCGGCAGGCAGAGACAGGGGGTGTGCTCCTCTCGTCTATGGGCAATCCGAACCCGCTGCCGGTCTACTGGGATAAAATCCTCATCAATGCATCGCAGGTGACAAACCCGCCGATCGACCCGCTGCGTGAGCCGATGGAGACAAAGGTATTCCTCGGCAAGAAGCCTGAGCGCATCGAGCGGAATGCGGACGGCTCCCTGAATACCAGGCTCGCACCGCAGCTTGCTTTGAGCATGCCGGTCATGTTCTCCGCAATGAGCTACGGCTCGATCAGCTACAATGCACATGCAAGCCTTGCGCGTGCCGCAACAGAGCTCGGCATCTACTACAACACCGGCGAGGGCGGTCTGCATGAGGACTTCTATCAGTACGGCAAAAACACCATTGTTCAGGTCGCGTCCGGCCGCTTCGGTGTGCATAAGGATTATCTCGAAGCCGGCGCCGCGATCGAAATTAAAATGGGTCAGGGCGCAAAGCCCGGCATCGGCGGCCATCTGCCCGGCACAAAGGCCGTCGGCGATGTCTCAAAAACGCGCATGATCCCGGAGGGCAGTGACGCGATCTCTCCCG
>CAMNJD010000292.1 GCA_946540705.1 uncultured Ruminococcus sp.
CCTTAAGCGGGAGTTTGAGGGCGGCGCCCTCAATATAAATCCGTCGGAGACACTTTTTCTACAGACTGAAACGCCGGATGCTGTATGTTTGGTACAGCATCCGGCGTTTGTTTTATTGGGGTTAGTCGAGTTTTGCGAGAATTCTCATCAGCTTGTTCAGGTCAGGTGCCTCAACCTTTCCGTCCTGATCCATGTCAGCATTGCGCTTGCCCTGATCCGAAAAATCCTCTGCCTTCAGCGTCGCATCGTCGCCGACCACACGCGCCATCAGCACTGCATCGAGGATATTTACTTCGCCGTTGACGTCAACATCACCAAGCAGGAACTCCTGAACCGGCTCTGTGATCTCCTCATGTTCGGTGTAATTGTATGCCGGGGCATCGACCTGCTTAAAATATGCGCCTGCACGGTCGATCGAACCGTTGAAATAGTCTCCGTCCGGTCCTTTGCCGAGCACGCTGACCGCGCCGTCACGCATCACATCGCGGATTGTGATGCTCTCCGGAATCTCAATGCTGCCCTCGGTTTCGCCGTTTTCATCGGCAATGCGCAGGGTCAGCTTTCCGCCCTGAAGCTGGATGCGGATATTGTACCACTTACCCGGCTCCATTTTTGTCCGGCTGTAAACGCTCGCTTCTGTGGCTGCGGAGCGGTTTCCGCTTTTCAGTACGAGATGCGGATAGCCCTTTTCATCCTGCGGCGTGAAGTAGAAATACTGATCAGCGTCGCCGAAATAGAACAGCTTTTGCTCTGCATCGCCGCCGCGCCAGAGCACGGAGAACTGATACTCTGCGGAAGTGCCGAAATACGCAAAGGAATCGTCGATGTCGATGAAATCGTCCTTGCCGTCGAGCGTCATGACGCCGTTCGCGCCGGTGCGGTTCGCTTCCCATGCCGCGCCGACCGGCAGGGCATAGGTACTTGTGTACTGATCCTTGATGACCGCGTCGGAATCAGAATCGAAGCTGTAGCTGAGGTACTGGCCGTCAGTGTACGGTCTGGCATCGAGGTAGGTCTGTGTGCCGTACCAGCCGCAGCAGGTGCCCTTTGTCGCAGTGTTGCTGCCGTCGTCGTAGTAGTCTCCGTCGAGGACAGCCTGACCGGATGCAGAGCCTTTTGCCATGCAGAATGAAACGCCTTTGACGACCGCGTCGTCCTTGACGGTATAGTCATCCCAGATGCAGGCGCTTTCGATGACCTTTGCATTGCCCGAAACATTTGCTCTGCCCATGACCATTGCATAGTCGCCGATATAGGCATTGCCGGAGATCTTCGCGTTTTCCGCGATCATCGCATAGCCGTCGATCACGGCATTGCCGGAAACGGACGCATTGCCGATGACCGCTGCATGCGGGCCGACATAGACCGTGTCATCGACCTTGGCGGAATCGGCCACAAAGCCGCCGCCGTTTGCGTGCTGATGTCCGCGGATGTTCAGCGGGCGCTCCATGATGCCGGCGCCTTCGATCGTCACCTGATACGGATAGCGGTGCTTCGAGGAGAACGGCTGCCGGGTTTCGCCGAATTCATCCGAATCGTTGTGCCAGTGCAGGCCGGAGGGGCAGTAGAGCGACTCATCCGGCGTGGCAATGACCGTCAGATAGGCTGCGGTCGTGTTTGCCGGAACTTTGAGGCTGACAGTCTCGCCGTTTGCGATCAGATCGGAATAATGAGACACACCGGAAGCATCCTCCATGACGATGCAGCCGCGCCAGTCTGCGCCGGGGAGTTCCGAACGGCCGTTCAGCGTGACCGTAACCGTATCGCCCTGCACCGTCAGCGGCACAATATTGAGGCCGGAGGCCTGCGGCGCGCGCTCCGTCGGCACGGCATAGACATTTGTTTCGCCGTCCGCGGCTTCGAGCATCGTGTAGATCTGCTGCCAGTTCCATGCGCCCTGTGAAAGCAGTGCATTCAGACGCTTTTTGTAGGCGGTCTGGTGTGCGAAATCCAGCGTTGCCATGCGCTTTGCATAGTGGCCGAGCGTTTCCTTGATATCCGCAGGCGCCAGACGGTTGATCATCGTCAGCGGGTATTCATCATCTTTGCCCTGCTGGAGCATCGTTTTGACGAAATCCGCGCCGTAGCCCTCGAGATTGTCGGGGTTCTCAGTGAGATACTGAAGCAGCACCCATGCCGAATAGTAGTCTCTGCCAAAGGGTGAGGTGAAGCACAGGTTCTTCAGATAAGTCTCGAAGAAGTCGGTGCCGTAGCCGTGCGAGAAATCATCGTCCCAGCCGTATTCGGCGGAAACTTCATAGATCCACTGCTCACGGAACCAGTTGCCGAGCGCTTCCCACCATGTGTTTGAGTATTTGTTGCGGTTCCAGCCGAGCTGATGTGCAGTGATCGCGTGGCCGAATTCATGCGGCATGACCCACGAGGCGGGGTCGGTCTGCATCGCACCGACGCAGCAGAACAGATACGGATAGCCCTGATTGTCATAGGACATATATGCCCAGTCATCCTGCCTGTCTGCAAGGCCTGTGCCGGAAATGTAGATATTCAGCTTGTATTTTTTGCCGTCGCGGAGATAGTTCTCAACGGACTCGGCGCATTCGTTCATGCCGAGCTTGTTGACGTAGATATCCCAGCAGCGTTCGAGATTGTCAGCGTTCTTCTTCAGGAAATCCTGCGTAACCTGAGAAGCATCGCCGCTGTTGCCCCAGATGAACTGAAAATGCTCTGAGGTGTAGTAATTGTACCCGCTGCTGAAATTGTAGAACGGGTCGCGGGTCTGGTAGGCATCCGCTGCAATCGCCGTCTGATGGACCGCAGTGAGCGGCAGACAGGTGCCGAGCATGGTCAGGGCGCAGACCGCCGCTGACAGACGTTTTTTTCTGTGTGTCATAATTGATTTTCCTCCCCGAATTGGTACACCGTGCGCGCTTTCTGTTTTGATGCGCACTTTTCAATAAAACCGTATTTTCAGTATAGCTCTTTTTATGCATCCTGTCAATGTCTGTTTCTGCACGCGCAATGTCTGTTTGTCATTTGTGGGGGAGGAGACTCCAAAATTGACAACGCCCGTTTCAGACTCTCTCTGCATGCGAATCTCGCATGCGGTCTGAAGCGGGTGTTGCTATGATTATACGCGGAGACTGTGAAAAACATGTGACAGATGCGCAGACTTCATAAAAGCTTCATGAATTCTTCATCTGCACAGCGGATTTGCACACAAAATGACATAAATTCAGTGCGATTGGCAGTTGACGGAGCATGAGCGTTGTGGTATCATATAACTATCAGTCTCGCAATCATTTTTCGGGGGAATCATTGGAGGAAACAGTATGAAACAGATACAAAGGAAATTGCTCTCATCGCTTGCGGCGATGACCGTTCTGCTGACGGGAAGCGCCGGGATGCTGCCGGTGCAGACTGCACGGCGTGCGGCAGCGGCAGCGAATATCCTTGCTTTTCCGGGCGCGGTCGGCGCAGGAAAATATGCGACCGGCGGACGCGGCGGCGAGGTCTATCATGTCACGAACCTCAATGACAGCGGAGCGGGCTCCTTCCGCGATGCGGTCAGCAAATCCGGGCGCATCGTCGTGTTTGATGTCAGCGGCACGATCGAGCTGAAGGGGAATATCCTTTGTCAGAGCAATATCACGATCGCCGGACAGACCGCTCCGGGCGGCTCCGGCATTACGCTGAAAAACTACAAAATGGGCATGTCCGGCGACAATATCATCTGCCGCTTCATCAGCTCACGCCCGGGTCCCTATGCCTCGACCAGCTCCGGAAACGATGCATGGGGCGGCGCGAACGGTTCCAATTCGATCATCGACCACTGCTCTATGGGCTGGACGACGGATGAACAGTGGGGACTCTATTCCAACAACGAATACTACACGGTGCAGTATTCCGTGCTGGGGCCGGCAGATTCGTGGGGCGGTCACAAAAAGGGTCTGCACGGCTTCGGCATCATGCTCGGCAAGGGCTATCTCTCCTTTGACCACAATCTCATCATCCACAATGTCTCCCGCAATTTCCGCGGCAAGACCGTCGGTCAGGAGACAGCCGATTTTACGAACAATATCATTTACGACTGGGGCTATCAGACGACCTACGGAACGATCGGGCATCTGAACTATGTCAACAACACCCTGAAAGCGGGAAATTCGACTACCGGCGGCTACCACTGGATGTACGTGGACAGCGGAACCAGCCCGCAGAATTTCAAGGTCTACTGCGCCGGAAACCGCCTCATCAATAAGGACGGCTCGTTCCACGCAATCACGAACGACAACTGGGCAGGTGTGACAGTCAAGGAGTCGATCGGCATTACAAAGAACGATCTGTACAGCGCGTCGCCGTTTGCTACAACGGTCGGCGGCGAGAATGTCTCGACTGCCTCGACCTGCGAGAGCGCCGCTGCTGCCTATGACCATGTCATCAGCTTCGCCGGAAACGGCATTTCGCCGGATCAGCGCACCGCGATCGACCGGCAGTGTGCAGCCGAAACCAAAAACGGCACCGGCTCGTGCAGCGGTACCTCGGCTTACGATTCGTCTATGACCGATCTTGACAAGTATCATATCCAGTGCGGTGTGACCTACACGTATCCGTCCGCCGTGACAAAGAAGGAGATCACCGATGCCGACAATGACGGCATGGACGACGCATGGGAGCGCTCCCGCGGTCTGAATCCCGATGACCCGACCGATTATAAGGGCGATTACTGCGGTCAGGGCTATATGAACATCGAATACTATATCAATGACCTGACTGTCAATGCTTTTCCCGAGGGCGTGGTGACGCTCTCGCCGGAGAACGGGATCGACCCGATCTCCGCATTTGCGCCGATTGAGGCGGAGGACTTTGCTGCGCAGGAGGGCATCATTGCAGAGGACAATGCGGCATGCTCCGGCGGCAGGAATATCGGCTTTGTCGAAAACGGCGACTATATCATGTTCCGCAAGGTCGATTTTGAAGACGGCGCAAAGCAGTTCACCGCGGCTGTTTCCGGTAATCCGGCGGGAATCGAGCTCTATCTCGACGGCATGAACGGCGCTCCGGCCGCATCCCTGAAATTTGCCGGAACAAGCGGCTTTTCCGATTATCAGCAGGTCACATGGGGACTGCGCGGCATCACCGGCCAGCATAATCTCTATCTGAAATTTACAGGCGGCGAGGGCTATCTGCTCAATCTGGACAGCTTCGTCTTCGGCCGTGAGGCGATCCCTGTCAACGGCAGACTGTTCACAAATCTGGAGGTTGCCGATGACGCCTATCCCGATGACTGGCAGATCACGGATCATGCGGCAGTCGGCTCACCGGTATTCGGCGACCGGGATTTCACGTTTATAACGCTGCCGGATGCGCTGATTGGCGCAGAACAAATCCTGACTCCATGCAATGCAAAAAATGTCTTTACGGACTATGGGTCTTTCCGCGGCGGCGCGAACGGCTGCACGGCTTATATCCTGCTTGATCAGCGCGTTGAGGATGCCGGAAATACCCCCGCATGGCTCAGCGGTTTTACAAAGCTCGCGGACAGCGCCCGAATCAGCAATGATGTGATCTTCTCAGTCTACAGCAGGGAGATCGGGGCAGGGGAGCAGCTCATACTCGGCTCCAACAATATGAACGGCAACTGCATCAATTATACCGTGATGCTTCAGCCCGCTGCCGCTGCTGTCACTGAAACGACAGTCACAACGACCGCAGTATCCGTCCAAACGACATCGACTGAGACAACCCTGACCGAAACAACGCTCCCGCAAGCAGCGCGAATGTACGGGGATGTTGACTGTTCCGGCGCGGTCGATATCCGGGATGCAGTTCTGCTGGCGCGTGCAGTCGGCGATGATCCGGATCTGACTTCTGTGGAATTTACAAGCATGGGCAAGCTGAATTCTGATGTTGAATATGACGGCAATGTGAATCCCGGTGATCTAAGCAAGCTGATGCGGTATCTTGCAAAAATGAT
>CAMNJD010000293.1 GCA_946540705.1 uncultured Ruminococcus sp.
GCGAAAATAAACGATAGGACACCGGATAAAGAGAAGATGACAAAAACAATTAGAATTCCTGATACCAATTCAACAGAGCAAGCCGCGGTCCGCACTGCCGACAAATTCTGATTTATGATAGCACCAGTATAAAAAACAATGCCCCGGAGCGGTTCCAAGGACTGCTCCGGGGCAGCATTTTGTGCAGCACATATCAGGCGTCCGGCGTTTGATAAAATCATGCCCCGTCCCGCATCATCTCCCACTTGACAGAACAGGCAAAACAATGTATAATACAATTAGATTCGTATGCAAATTTGCAAACGCTTCAGACAGAGATGAACAAAAAAGGAGGTCAGTCTCATGTTTTGCAGAAATTGCGG
This sequence comes from uncultured Ruminococcus sp., assembly GCA_946540705.1. Classification (GTDB taxonomy): domain Bacteria; phylum Bacillota; class Clostridia; order Oscillospirales; family Ruminococcaceae; genus Firm-04. The sequence continues at coordinate 363 of CAMNJD010000293.1, forward strand.
AGAGGTACTGATCGACACGGATGTATATTGCCTCAACTGCGGCTATGCGGCAGGAGACGGCAGCAAATACTGCGCATCCTGCGGTTCCGAAACGCTCCCCGGCGCGATGGTCTGCGAGATCTGCGGCAATCCCGTCAGCGACCTCAACCCCGGCGGCGGCATGCAGTTCCAGCAGGCTCCACCGCCCTATCAGCAGGCACCTCAGTACCGGCAGGCGCCTCCTCCCGTTTTCCAGCAGCCGCCGGTCTATCCCAACCAGTTTTCCGATCCGGTGTACCGCCAGAGCTATGACCCGAACATGATGCAGAATGCCGGTTCCTACACCCCGCCCAATGCCTATAACATCGGCGCAAACGGCCAGCCGTATTACCAGGGCTATACCTATAAATCCAAGGTCGCAGCCGGTGTGCTCGGCATCATCTTCGGTGCGTTCGGCGTGCATAATTTCTATCTGGGCAAGAACGGTCAGGCCGTCGCGCAGCTCCTGATGACCCTCTGCACCTGCGGCGTGCTCGGCTTCATCTCCGCCGTCTGGGGCTTCGTCGAGGGCATCATGCTCCTCACCGGCTCCATCGACAAGGACGGCAACGGCATGCCGCTGAAATGACAGAAACGCATCACGTTCCGACAGCAAAATCACACAAAAAAACACAGAATTTTCACGCTTCCTGAAGGATTATTCAGGTTCATTTAAGTTGCTTCCTGTATACTGGAATCAAGCTCAGGGGGAAAGCCGTTCCGATTGAGAAACGGCACCTGCAAACATTACAGCATGGGTGAAATGAAAAAAGGAGGCAATCATTATGGCAATCAGTACATTCCAGCGCCGCGAAGTAAAATTCCTGATGTCGCTTGACCAGTACAATGCGCTGCTCCCGATCGTTCACGAGCATATGAACCCCGACAAATTCTGCATCGACGGCAAGGAATACGGCATCTACAATCTCTATTACGATACGCCGGATAACCTTCTGATCCGCCGCAGCATCGAAAAGCCCTATTACAAGGAAAAGCTCCGGCTCAGAAGCTACTATTCCCCGGCAGACCCGGAATCAACGGTCTTTCTTGAAGTCAAGAAAAAGATCGGCGGCATCGTCACAAAGCGCAGAGTCACCCTGACAGTCGCTGAGGCCGAGGCCTATATCAAAACCCGTGTCAAGCCCTATTTCGAGCGTTTCCTCGATCAGCAGATCATGAAGGAAATGGACGTTTTCCTCAATTTCTACGATCTCATTGCACCGCGGCAGTATATCAGCTATCAGCGTGCCGCGTTCTTTGGAAAAGATGACCCCGATTTCCGTCTGACATTTGACCGTCAGATCACCGAGCGCCGCTATGACCTGACCCTTACCAAGGGCAGCTACGGCAATCAGATCATCCGCCCCGATCAGCGCCTCATGGAGATCAAGGTCCCCGGCGCGATCCCGATGTGGATGAGCCAGGCACTCTCGGAAATCGGCATCCGCCGCATCAGCTTTTCCAAATACGGCAAAGCCTATCAGACCTTTGTCCGGGAAGCAGCAGTGAAACAGCAGGAAGAAAGGAAGATGATCTATGCTTAATACAGCCGCAGCCTTCGCAGGCCCGTTTACCCGTTTATTTGATGACCAGTCTCAGTACTGGATCGACGACAGCGGTCATATGACCCTCGGCATCGTCATGATCTGCATTTGCGGCGCACTCGTGCTCGGATTTCTGATCTCGCTGCTCTATATGTTCACAAACCGCAAGCGCGGTTATGCACAGAGCTATGTCATCGCGATGCCGATGCTCTCCGCGATGGTTGCGACCGTCATTATCATGATGTGCCTGATGATCGACAACTCCAGCGGCACAAAGGCGGCGATCACGCTGACCGGTGCCTTCTCGCTGACGCGCTTCCGCTCCGCCCCCGGCGACCCGAAGGATATCGCATATATCTTCTTCGCACTGGTCATGGGCGTTGTCTGCGGCATCGGCTACGTCGGCTATGCCGGACTGATCTTCCTCATCATGGCGGCTGTGCTGCTGGTGCTGCACTTCACAAACTTCGCTGCACCGAAAACACAGGACATGACCCTGAAGGTCACGATCCCGGAGGATCTCAACTATAACGGTCTGTTTGACAGCGTGATGGATAAATACACAACAGAGTGGAAGCTGCGCAGAGTCAAGACGACCGACTTCGGCACCCTGTTCGATCTGGTGTATGATGTGCATGTCAAGCAGGACATCGACCAGAAAAAGTTTATCGACGAGATCCGCACACTCAACGGCAATCTGAATGTCACACTGGTGCTCTACCGCTATGACGATCAGATCTATAATACAAAGAATAAATAATATCAGCACTGATTTCGTTTTTTTCGGGGAAAGACTGAGGCAGACATATCCTGTACGGCCTCGGTCTTTCCGTGTACTCAGCGGGGCAATGCCCCCGGAAAGGTGAGGAAAGAACCATGATGCACAACATGAAAACAGGGAGAATCACCGCACTGCTCGCAGCACTCCTGCTTGCCTGCCCGCTGACCGCCTGCGGCGGTGACGGCGACAGCAGCAAGCCGGCCGCAGGCAATTCCGCCGCACAGCAGAGCAGCTCCGACACAGACGAGAGCAGGCAGTCCGATGCCGAAAGCAGCAGCGAGGACAGCGCCGATGCTGCGGACAGCAAAAGCAGCAGCAGCTCCGGTCAATCGGACAGCACTGCCGACAAATCAGGCAGCTCCGCCGACAAAACGGACAGCAGCCGTTCTGATGACAGCAGCAAGGACGGCGGTGCGTCCGACTCCAAGCCCGCAGAGGGACAGACCGGCTCGGCCGGGAACAGCAGCTCCGGCGGCAGTTCGTCATCCTCCTCCGAAAACAGCAGCGGAAGCGCCGGGAAAAGCAGCGGACAGTCCTCCGGCAGCGCACAGGGCAGCTCGGGCGGCAACGCTTCCGTGAGTGCCGATGACAGCGACCTTGATACGGCCGATGAGGAAAAGCCGACCAAGTATATCTACCTGAACGGTACCTCTGCCAAGTTCGACGGCGACGGCATCTCGATCAACGGCAGCAAGATCATTATTTCCAAGGGCGGCGACTACGAGATCTCCGGCACGCTCGACAACGGCCAGATCTAC
>CAMNJD010000294.1 GCA_946540705.1 uncultured Ruminococcus sp.
TGAAGAAAGCACTTTGCCGGCCGTGCATGGAGGACTTGATCCGGAAGGGTCGGACCGTCCGTGAAATCGCCGGCAGGCGGGAAAAGATCACCTGTGCAGTATGCGGCCGCAGACGGTATGGACTTACCTATGAGGTCAGCACAGGGCGGAAGCCGAGAAAGAAGCTCACTGCAGCGCAAATTGATGCACTCGCGGCGGAATACAAAGCTGGCGGTGTCACGCAGTCCGAACTGGCTGAGAAATACGGTGTCTGCACAATGACTGTGAGCAACTATTTGAAAGCCCGGATGTCACAGAAGGAAAAAGCAAAGCGAATCGCAGAGAATGTAGAAGAGTTTTACAAAGGAAGATCATAATTTGGAGGATTCAGTTATGGGTATTATCATTGGCATTTGCGCAGGTGCTGTTCTGCGCTCGGTTATCGCGCAGGAGTTCGCAGAGTTCGTGCGCATCCGCAGCTATAAGCGCAGCAGAGAGCAGGAAGAGACTGCAAAGGCGCTGCGCGGCGGCCTGTCGGTGCAGGATTATCAGTTCAAGCACAATTATGTGCTGAAGATGGCAGCAGGAAAGGAGAAGTAATCGTGCTTACGGAAAACGATAGACGTTTACACGCAGAGCGCATGATGGCGATCAATGAAATTCGCTTTGAGGAAGAACGTGCGCGGATGCGGGAAGAAATCAAGTTCTGGCAGTCTATGTGCGACATGAAGACGCAGGCAGTACGGATGCTGAATGCAAACATCTCCGAACTGCAGAAGCAGGCGACAGCGGTCGCAGATGCAGCGTATCAGAAGGAGGCGGCCAGCAAATGCGGGACCATCCTGTAATCCGGAACATGGAACAGACCGGCACGCCGGACGGCAAACCGGATATCTGCCCAGCGTGCCCGGAATGCGGCACAGTGTGCGACACACTGTACCTGAACAGATTCGGCGAGATCATCGGCTGTGAAAGCTGCATCGCCAGAGTTGATGCATTAGAGGTTTTATGTCGGGAGGAGTAAATGGATAATCAGATTATTGTGCTGAAACAGCTCCCAATTATCGAAGAGCGGATGGCACAGGAGAAAGCGCTGATCGAACAGCGAGTTGCTGAAATCATGCGGCTGCCTGTTACTGAAGAAACACGGCAGGATGCGAAGAAGGCAAAGGCGGCATTGAATGCAGAATTCAAGGAGTACGAGGAGCGCCGCAAGCAGGTGAAGGACGCAATCCTCGGACCGTACAATGCTTTCGAGGCAGTATACAAAGAGTGTATTGCTGAGCCATACAGAACCGCAGAAGCAGTATTGAAAGAAAGAATTGCAGTAATAGAGGACGGCATTAAAGAACAGAAGACCGTTGATATTGAGGCGTACTTCGAAGAACTGCGCTCGACCATGAATTTGCCGGACGGTATCGGAACTTTTCAACAGACAGGCTTCAAAGTAGGGCTGAGCACCTCGGTCAAGAAGATGCGAGAGGCTGCAACTGTATTCCTTGAAAATATCAAAGAGGATGTACAGCATATCAGAACTCTTGAGCATGCAGACGAGATACTGCTTGAATATCGACAGTGCTTGAATGTATCACAGGCTGCCGGAATTGTTAATGATCGGCATAGACGTATCACAGAAGAAAAGCAGCGGCGGGAACAGGCTGCCGAAGCTGCAAGAGTCAGAGCAGAGGCACAAGCAAGAACAGAGGCGATCTTCGCACAGCAGGAAACGGAGGAACAGCAGGCTGCTGAGATTGAAGAACTTGAACCACTGACACCGCCTGTTATTGAAGAACCTCAGCAGAAGCAGGTGTTTACTACCACATTCACAGTGAAGGGAACACTTGCACAGCTGAAAGCATTGAAAACATTCCTTGAAGATGGAGGCTATGAATATGAGTAATAACAAGTATCCGGCTCAGCGAGGAGGTAATGCTCCGGTGGCTGGTCAGAAGAAACAGGCTTTTTCTGTAGCAATTACAACGACCGGCTACCAAAAGCTGATTGCGCAGAGCATCAGCGATAAGACCAGACGGGCGCGGTTTATTGCATCTATCACAAGCGCGGTTGCAACAAACCCGCAGCTCCAGGCGTGCGAACCGGCGACAATTCTGTCCGGTGCCCTTCTGGGTGAGGGGCTGAATCTTTCGCCGTCGCCACAGCTGGGACAGTTTTATCTTGTGCCGTTTAACAATCGCAAGGAAGGAACAACCAAGGCAACTTTCGTACTTGGATATAAGGGTTACATACAGCTGGCAATTCGATCCGGTCAGTATAAAAAGCTGACCGTAATGGAGTTGAAGGAAGGTGAGCTGATCCACTTTGATCCACTGACTGAGGACATCGAAGTTAAGCTGATTGACGATTTTGAGGAACGAGAAGCAACTCCGACAACCGGCTACTATGCCATGTTTGAATACATCAATGGATTTCGCAAGGCAATGTATTGGTCAAAAGAGAAGATGATCTCACATGCGGACAAGTTCAGCCCGGCGTTCTCGAAGAATGCGACCGAGGGAAGATATCCGAAGGTATCCTATGCTGATTACTGTGCAGGCAATTATAATCCGAAAGATGACTGGCTGTATTCATCTTTCTGGTATAAAAATTTTGATGACATGGCGAAAAAGACTATGATTCGCCAGCTGATCAGCAGGTGGGGTATCATGTCGGTCGATCTGCAGGATGCAATGCAGATGGATAATAGCATTGGCACACCGACGGCAGGTTTTGATGATATTGTTACGGTCAATGAATCTGATGCAGAAAAACCTGCGGCAGATTTCGATGCCGAAGCACAGGAGGTTCAGCCGGATCAGGTGCGGAATGCTCCGCAGCAGGTTAATCTTTCTGACTTATGATTCCATACGAGATTATCAGCACCGGAAGCCAAGGAAATGCAGTCGTAGTCAATGAGTTTATTCTCATCGACTGCGGCGTTCCCTTTAAGGCATTAAAAGCATGCTACCGGAAGCTGCGAATTGTCATATTAACGCATATTCATAGCGACCATTTCAGAGCATCTACAGTTTGCAAATTACATGATTTGCGGCCGGCACTGCGTTTTGCGTGCGGGGAATGGATGGTAAAACCGCTCGTAGATGCGGGAGTGGATTTGGGAAGCATTGACGTCCTTCCGGAAGGGCTGTGGAGTCATTACAGAGGTTTTGAGATTTGCCCTCAATTCTTAGTTCATGATGTCCCGAACTATGCGTATAAAATTCGGTTTCGAGATGGACAGAGATGTTTTTATGCGACAGACGCAGCACACTTAAAGGGAATTGTGGCAAGAGGATATAATCTGTATCTTGTTGAAGCAAATTACGACAGGCAGATCACAGAGGCACGAATCAAAGACAAACGGGCCAATGGAGAGTTTGCATATGAGATTCGTGCAATGAAAAATCACCTGTCCGTAGATCAGTTCAACGATTTTATTTACAGCAACGCCAATGCAAACAGTGTAATTGTCTGTCTGCATTGTCATATGGAGGACACTGAAAATGCTGAATAAAGCAATCCTGATGGGCCGCCTGACCCGTGACCCCGAGCTTCGCTACACACCGAACGGCAATGTCCCGGTTGTCAGCTTCTCGATTGCTGTAGAACGCAATTACAGCGGTTCCAATCGAGAGCGGATCACGGACTTTATCGACATTGTTGCTTGGAGACGCACGGCAGAGTTTGTC
>CAMNJD010000295.1 GCA_946540705.1 uncultured Ruminococcus sp.
TTGCATCTTTTCCGTCATCTTGCACAGAAATTCCTTGCTGGGCGTCAGCCCAGCGGCGTCATTTCTATACAATCTGACGGAAAATCTGACTGCGCATCTGCACCACCAGCTCTGTGCGGTGTTGCCTTAACGCGGCAGAAGGCGGTGCCCTCAATCTGCCGCGCGGCGGGCAGTGCCCGCTTCCAATTTGCTAAAGCGGCTGTTTTGTCTATTCTCCCCGCCCGCCTTTTCGAGCGGCGCAGGAGTGCGCCGCAGTTTTTGCTGCTTCTCCCTACTGTTCGCGGCTTTTTTTCTGATTGGGATTTTGCTGTTGAGCCAATGCAACTGCACAGAAGCTGAAACGGCAAAGATTCTGTCTGTGCTCAGGTGTCGGGATTCGATTGGAGATACAGCACTTCTCTGAGCGGTTTCCCGCCGATCACGTCATTCCGGTATTCACCCGTACAGCGAAATCCGTTTTTCTCATAAAAGCGTCTTGCACGCTGATTGTCCTCCAGAACCCAGAGAAGGATTTTCTGAAAGCCAATCCGGTTCAGTTCCTCCGTGCATCGGTTCAGCAGATGACGTCCATACCCTTTTCCGATACAGTCCGGCAGAAAATAGATCGAAACAATCTCGCCGTAATCGGGGTACTGCGCCCATCGTGACTGGCAGAATGTCGCGGTGCCGATGATGCGTCCCTGCTCGGTCATGACCAGTGAATGCATCCCCTCTTTTGTGATGCTGCCCGCCCATTTTCCTTTCGGGATGCTTTCAAGAAAATGCTGCGGAATGATGTCCTTGTAAGTGTATTTCCAACTGCTTTCGTAGATATTGCTGATGTCAGGGAGGCTGTCTTTGGAACTGAGAAACCGGATTTCCATTTGTTATCCTCTTATTCCGCAGATGCAGTTTCTGCCGCCGTTTGCTTCAGCATTTTGCAGCGCTCCGTGATATCCTCCGCGGCAAACACCGCCGACACGACCGCAAAGCCGTCCGCGTGCAGCGGCGCCAGCTCGTGCAGATTCTCCATGCTGATACCGCCGATCGCGACAGCCGGAATGCTGACACTCGCCCGGATTTCCCGGAACTGCTCTGCGGTAATACGGATCGCATCGGTCTTGGTCGGGGAGGGGAATACCGCCCCGACGCCGAGATAATCGGCACCCTCTGCCTCTGCGCGCCGTGCCTGCTCAACGGTCTTTGCAGTTGCGCCGATGATGAACCCGTCACCGGCTGCCCTGCGGATCTCCGCGACAGAGGCGTCCCCGATGCCGACATGTACGCCGTCTGCGCCCGCCGCGAGCGCCGCACGGTAGTTGTCATTGACGATCAGCGGGACATTGTACGCTGCACAGATCGTCTTGATGCGCTTTGCCGTTTCGGTCAGAGCCGCATCATCCGCGTTTTTCTCGCGGAGCTGAAGAATTGTCACGCCGCCCCGGAGCGCCTGCTCAATCGCCGCAAAAAAGTCCCGCTGCCCGATGCATCCGCGGTCGGTGATCGCGTAAAGCAAAAGCTGTGAACGGTCAAATTGCACGGCACATGCCCCCTTTCAGTTGTTTCATACAGTCTGCGGGGTCATCGCACTGCATCAGCCCGCTCATCACGCAGATGCCCGCAGCGCCCTGCTGCATGACCTGTGCCGCATTGTCCGGCGAGATGCCGCCGATCGCGAACACCGGAAGCGGAACGCTGCTGCATATATCACGCAGAAATTGCAGACCTCTGCCTGCCAGTCCTTTTTTGCAGTCTGTCTCGAAAATATGCCCCGCAATCAGATAGGACGCACCGCCCGCAGCGGCTTCCTCTGCATCCTGCACCGAATGGCAGGACACGCCAAACGGCGGCAGTCCTTCGCGGTTTGTGATCTCCCGCAGCAAAGGCAGCGGCAGGTGCAGTGCATCGGCACGCAGACGCTTTGCAGTCTCCGGAAAGCTGTGCAGAATGCACGGAACACCTGCTTTTTTGCAGATTTCCTGCACCTGTGCCGCCAGTGACGCATAGTCCTGCTGCGGCAGGTCTTTTTCGCGCAGGACGATCCCGGCAGGCTTCTGCGCGGCGATCTGCGCGATGCGCGTGAGAAAATCGCCCTTGCAGAGGCTGCGGTTTGTGATGCTCAGTATTTTACACATAAAGGTAATCATTCAGCACCGGCTGAAGCCCCTCACCGGACATATCGCTGTACATCTGCCGGAAGCTGCGGGTGTCGTTGATCTCAAACTGCTCGTCGCCCTCTGCTTCTGCTTCCTTGCCCGTGTACTTGCTCTCGTGGTCGCCGATGCCGGTCGATACGCCCGCAGAGATCTTTGTCGCGGCGATCTTGACGATGCCGTCGCGGAACGACTTGCTCTCACGCGAGGAAACGGTAATGCCCGCAAACGGCAGGAACAGCCGGTATGCGCAGAGGATCTGACAGAGCTGCCGTTCGCCGACATCCTGCGGATTGATTTTGCCGTTGTTGATGATCGGGCGCAGGCGCGGACATGACAGCGAGACTTCTGCTGCGGGATATTTCCGCTGGAGATAGTAGACATGCAGGGCAGAAGCGAGCGCATCCTTCCGGAAGTCCGAAAGCCCCAGCAGTGCCGAGCAGGCAATGCCGCGCATGCCGCCCATGAGTGCGCGCTCCTGCGCATCAAAGCGGTACGGCCAGACGCGCTTGTGTCCGGCGAGGTGGAGCTGCTCATATTTCACGGTGTCGTATGTCTCCTGAAAAACCGTGACATAATCGACGCCGCATTCGTGCAGATAGCGGTAGTCCGCGACATTGACCGGATAGATCTCGATGCCGACCATGCGGAAGTATTTGCGTGCGAGCCTGCACGCTTCACCGATATACTTCACATCGCTCTGCGCACGGCTTTCGCCGGTCAGAATGAGAATTTCCTCCATGCCGCTGTCAGCGATGACCTTCATCTCATGCTCGACCTGCTCCAACGTCAGCTTCATGCGGCGGATGTGGTTGTAGCAGTTGAAGCCGCAGTAGACGCAGTAATTCTCGCAGTAATTCGCGATATAGAGCGGCGTGAAC
>CAMNJD010000296.1 GCA_946540705.1 uncultured Ruminococcus sp.
TCCTTGTCCGTCAGTATTATGGGGCTGGCCGTGACCGGGGCAGTACCCGCAGCGGTGCCCACCGGGATGTCCGTACCGCTCATGCCAGCCCTCGCCGATCACCCGCCCGTCCCGGACGATGACGCAGCCGACCAGCGGGTTCGGATTGACAAACCCGATCCCCCGTTCCGCGAGTCTGATCGCACGCCGCATCCATGCTTCATCTGTCATAGGCGCATTCCTCCAAAAAAAAAAGCCCCCGAAGCCATTGCTTCGGGGGTTCGGGTCACAGTTTGTATGCTCCCGTTCTTCTCCCGTCCGGACTGTACCGTCGGTGCCGGAATCTCACCGGCTCAGCCTGCTTGGCAGGTTCACGGACTTCGGATGCCGCAGCATCCGTCACCGTCGGTTATGAATTACACATACCCCGAAGAACAGTTATCATTATACAACTATTTTCGCTGTTTGTCAATACCCAACCGGCATTTGCTTATTCTTCCGGCTCCGCATCCCCGTCCGGCATCAGGATCAGCGGCGCATGGATGTCATACGGTTCCTGCATTTCCGCCTGCGTCCGCAGATGTGTCACCAGGCAGGCGATCAACTGTGAATTGGTCATTTTATGCGTGATGAGCCACGAAAGCACGCGGTCGCGCCTGAACCGCTGATTGTCCCACGCGATCCGGACGGCATTGCGCATGCACCGCTCAACGCGGGAAGGTGTAGTATTCATCTTCGCTGCGACCGCAGGATAAACCTTTGTCATCATCTCCCTGCCGGGAAACGGGTCATCCAGAAACATGGTGATCGCGCAGACGAAGTATCGGAATCCGCGGTATTCAGGGGACATTCCGGCGCGTATCAGAATGCCGCGGATAATCGACTCCGGTATTTCCATTGATTGTCCTCCGTTCAGCCGCCCAGAGCCTGCAGCAGTGCGGTCAGATCGTCTGCTGCAATGATCCCGTCGCCGTTGATATCTGCACAGAACAGCATATTTTCGTCCGTTTCCAATTCCGGATCCTCTGTGATCAGCCGCGAAAGCAGAATCGCATCCCGGATATCCTGCTCCATGTTAATATTGATATCGCCTGCCGGATAGGGTGTCCAGTGCGCATACAGTGTATGGGATTCTGCCTGGGCAACGGCGGTTTCCGCAGTCACCTGCTCCCCAGCCTTGGCCTCTGTGAACCAGCCGTCAAAATGCGCCCCGACACAGGAAGCATCCGGGAGCTCGCCGTATGTTCCGGCATACGGGACTGAAACAGACTGCTCCGCATTCTTTGACAATAAACCGGCGGATGTGTTTTCGTCCAGCGTGACCTGCACTTCTCCGTCGATATGCAGCTTTATGCTCTTTGAATATTTGTATCCGCAATCATTATACATGACAACATGTGCAGTATAGTCGCCCGGTTTTTCCGGCGTCCACGCGCTCTCTGCGGTATCGCCGAACCATTCGCCCAGTTCCCCGGTCTGCTGATCGCGGAATACTTTTCGATTCGCTGCATCACGCACTTCAACCACAAATGATTCGGCTGTATCGCCTTTTACCTGAAGCAAAACAGGCTCCCCCGCCTGCATTGCGCCCTCTGCTGCGGTGATCTCAGCATATTCCGGTGCAGAATCGTAGACCTCGAACGTCACACGCTCACTGTCGATCAATCCGAAATCATTGCAGGAGGATGCGTAGCAGGAATAAACGCCGGGTGCAGTCATTTCCGACTGTACAGTCTGCTCGCAGGAAACTGCTCCCCTGCGGCTGTACAGCGTCTCAAGACGGTTTCCGTCCGCATCGTCGATTCCGAGTGCAAAGCTGCCCTTGATATCACTGATCAGCCTGAATTCCGCTTCTTTTCCGGCGCAGTGCAGGCGGTCTGTCACAACCTGAGAATATTCCGGCTCCTTGGTATTCTGAAGCAGCGCATACCAGTCGGCATTGGTGCGGCCGTCCGAGAGCTTCTCCGCCGTGACCCAGCTATCGCCCTCCAGTCCGCGGGCCGTGCTGCAAGCGCTCTCAATTACATGATACAGGTCATTTTCTTCATCATAACCGGTCACAGCCATGAAATGATTGTATACATGGATCACGGCGACACCGCCTGATTTCAGGTGATTCATCAGCCGCGCACTGCGGATGCCGCCGTCATAAAAGCCAAGCATTTTGAAATGCGCGCGCTCGCCCCAGTCCGCCTCGACCTTCGGATAGAGCTCTGTCGCACGGGTTCCGCCGTTTCCCGGACGGTAGGAACCGTTTGCAGCAGCCCATGTGCCGAACTCGACCGCGTCGATCTCCGTACTGTTCAGACCGTAGATCGCATTGCAGAATGAAAATATGCCGCATGCGGAAACATACATGGAGCTCTTTGTTCCGGTGATGCTGTACATCATGACCGTGTCCCAGTACGGGTCAAACTGGTTGTACAGCCTTCCCTCCGCAGCAGATGCAGAGAACATGCATGCGGCCGCTGCGGTCAGTGCAGATGCAGAACAGCAAAGCCGTTTGAATAATCGGTGCATAGTAAAAATCCTTTCCATGGGCGTTGTACATAAAGCAGAACGAATAGCCAAAAATATTTTACCATATCGGACAGAAATTGTCAAGGCCGCAGCGATTCACGGAGTGGCCGACCGGGGATTATTTCATACGCTTCCGGCGATGTCAACCAAAGTTTTTGGTCGAGCTTTTTTCAAAAAGCTC
>CAMNJD010000297.1 GCA_946540705.1 uncultured Ruminococcus sp.
ATTCACTACAGGCAGATGATTCGGATCATCGCCTTTCAGATAACCATACGGTACCCTTGCGCCGAGATACTTTCCGGATTTTGCGCCTGCTTCAAAGACCGCCTTGATCTTCTTGCTCGTCGATGCCGAATGCCATTCATTAAACAAATTTACGATCGGCATCATATCAAGGGCAGCACTGTTGCGGTCAGCGGTATCCACATTGTCATTGATCGCAATGAATCGGATATTCGCCATCGGGAAGATATAGTCAATATATCTGCCGACTTCGATGTAATTCCGTCCGAATCTGGAAAGATCCTTGACAACAATCGTATTGATCTTTCCGGTCTGTGCATCACTCAACAGTCTTTGCACGCCTGGCCTGGAGAAATCGGTTCCGGTGTAGCCGTCGTCGATATATTCGTCATCGAGTTTCCAACCTTTGTCCTGCACAAATTTTGTCAGGATCAGCTTCTGGTTGTCTATGGACAGGGAATCGCCCTCGCGCATATCTTCTTGCGACAGGCGCAGGTAGATCCCAACATTGTTTTCGGTCTGCTTTGCCATTCCAAACTCCTTTCAAATCAAAGCAAACCAAATCCGATATTGACATTATACCACATCGTAATAAAAATTGCAATATAAAATGCGCACAAATGCGCCGCTTTCGATTTTGTAGTCAATATCGGATCCGGTTCAATCATCAAGCCTGTGTCGTTCTTTCTCTCATGGTTTCTTCATATGCGGCTTCAAAAGCGAGCTTGCGAATGGTCTCATCAAGGTCTTTATTGCCGATGAAAAAGCTGTGGACTCTGTAGGTGCAGCCGTCAATGACCTGAACGGTCGTCCGCGACGGAAAGTCCTTGTACTTCTCATCGAGTTCCTTTGCATTTGTTCTGTTGCTCATGGTTATGTATCCTTTCTATCTCTCTATAGGATTACAACTTGGGTTTATGGCGTGCAGGCGTGCGAAGTGCGTAGATGCGTGATTTCAGGCGTGCGTGTATGGCGTGCAGCATACAGACTGCCGTGCGGATGCACGCCGTTTCAGACTCTGCACGCGGTCTGTGCACGCGAAAAAGTGCGTAAATGCGTTATGCGCACGCCTGCACGCCTCAATAGGCGGTCGTACTGTAATTGACTGCGATTCCGGTAAAACCTCTGACATGTTTTCCCTCTGACTGTATATGATAGGAATACTTGATATGAAAATCCCCCTCATTCTGCCGCAGCCATGTGACAAAGGATTCCCGTTTCAAAGCATTCAGCGCGTTGTCCTCACACCAGCGGAGATAGCAGTCGTAAAGTGCAGATGAAGTCACACGGTAGGTTTCCCCATACACTACTCTGTCCGTATCTTCCAGAAATTCAGGGATATTGCAGTTGTCCCGCATACTCTCACGGACATTCTGCTTCGCCTTTTCGGACAGCGTGAAACGATAGCGGTTCTCGATCAGCCTGCGCAGCCCGTCATACATCCAGCAGAAGATCTTTTCCTTTTCTGCAAGAAACTTCTCAGCAATGTATGGATCATTGATGCGGTTCGGCGGCGGTGTCTGCGTTGTCAGGATGATCAGGCGGCGGACAAAACCCTCCGACTTGTCATACAGCGCTTTCGGCGTACAGTTGCCGAAACACAGGAACCGTGAATACAATAACGCCTGTTCGCTTTGTTTCCCCTTTGCTTCAATGTCGATCAGGTCTTCCGCGGTCACGATCCGCTTGATGTAGCCCGTTGAGGTGAGCGCCTGCGGCTGCATATCGTCATCGAGCATCAGGAGCTTGTTTTTGAGATTGTACCGGAAGAAACGGTTGTTTTCGACCTGCTGCAAGCTGCCTGCGATCATATTTCCCTGAAAGATATTTCGCAGAACGATGCCGATGCGCGACTTTCCCTCGCCGCCCTGCCCGATGATGAACATCATCTTCTGCCCCTTGTTGGAAGGCAGAAGCAGATAGCCGAGATACTCCTGCAAGGTGGTGACATCCTCCGGAGTAAGCAGTTCCAGAAGGAATTTCAGGAACCGTTCAGGATAGTATGCTCCGTTCCGGATGTTCGGATCATAGTCGATGTTCAGGCGGTTCAGGCAAAACTCTCTGGTCGGGTAAAAGTTGCCCTCCAGGTCGAGCTTGCCGTTATTCACATGAATGAAGTTTTTATCAGGATCAAGCGGCTTGCTGTAGCAGTAATGCCGCAGGGTGTCGATGATCTGTGTCACCTTCTTCGCCAGATTGAAGGACACACCTTCAAGCAGGATGCTGTAAATCTCATTGCCGAGCGCGTTCTCGTCCACCTCACCGTCATGATCAAAGAATTGACCGCCGATACATTTCAGCGGATGCCGTTCTGTGAACATCCGGCAGAATTTCTGCTCGTTGACTGTCACCTTGTCAAGCATCCAGTCCGGCAGATCAATGCCATTTTTGTCGTTCAATTTGTTTCCTCCTTATCTTTTTCTTTGTTTTCTGAAAGCGATCTGAGCATTGCTATTGAAATAGACCGCAGAGTGTGATATACTATATATATCTTTACTTTGCGATTGGAGTGATACGAATGCAATGCGATTTTCAGAATGTGACCGATCTGCTGATGCAGAATATGGGCTCGTCCGTGACGGTCTACTATACCAATCTCCTGAACACGCTGTTTGCAACATATCTCTCTGACGCACATATCTACGGCATCGACCGTTTTACGGCTGCAAAGCTCCACAAGGGCACGATCCGCATCACGCCGGATATGAGCGAGTATTATCTTGAAGCAGACCGGAAGATTTTGTGCAAAGACATCAAAGAACTGCTCCCGTATCTCTTTGACAAGCAGAATCTCTATCGGTCGCTGTATGATCTGATCCGGTTTGATGATACGCTTTCTGCCGAAAAGCGCAAGTCAGTATTGAGAACGATTCAGCCGCAGTATACCGATGACACATCGCTGACGGATCTGATCTATGAAGCGGTTCTCATCGCCGTGACGCGCCAATATGAAAAGGATCATGATACCTATGTCGCTGCAAGGTATTACAGCGAAGATATTGCCGTGATCGGGGATTCACTTTTCAGGAACAGCGAGTACATCCTGCCTTGCAAGTATTTCTGCGGTCGTGACGATGAGCTGAAAGAGCTGCACGATGTTGTTTCTGAAAATCCTGCTGCGATCATTACAGGAATTGCAGGCATCGGCAAGAGCGAGCTTGTCCGTGCTTATGTCAAAGAGCATAAGAAAGAATACCAGTATATCGGCTACTATTTCTATAAGGGCAGCCTGAAAGCGATCATCGCCAATATTATCAATGATCCGGTTAACACAGACGATGATGTGCGTTATCAGAAAAATCTGGAACTGCTGTCTACGCTCGGCAACGCCGCCTTGCTTGTGATCGACAATATCAATGTCACTCCCGATGAGGATGAATGCTTTGATGAGGTGCTGAATGCCGGCTGCAAGGTCATATTTACATCGAATTACCGCTATGATGAATACAGCACTTATGATCTGAAAGAATTCCGCTCGGTGGACTACTCGCTGGAGCTGATCCGGAGTTTCTATGCGTTTCAGAGCAAAGAGCGTGATGATCTGATGGCGTTGATTGTCGCTGTCGGCAATCACACCTTCTGTGTGGAGCTTTTTTCCAGAATGATGGGCAAGGGCTTGCATACGCCGAAAACTATGAGACGGAATCTATATGGCGGAAGCGGTTTCAAATCTCTCGTTGAACGATTCTCAGCATCCAAAGACAAGCATCCCCAAAAGAAAACCTATTACGATCATATCAAAGACCTGTTTGACCTGATGGGGCTGCCTGACCGCCACAAGGAAATACTCAGAATGATGATCGTTGCACCGTATCAGGGCGTTCGCAAGGATTTCATGGCAAAGCTCATGGGGTTGCGGAATATGGTCATCATCGAGGACTTGATCGAGGTCGGCTTGGTTCAGGAATACGAGAATGGCACGATCACGCTGCAAGCGATCCTGCGTTCACTGATCCATGATGAACTTCGTCCTGACAATGAGAATTGTGCAGCTCTGATCAATTCTATCAGCGCTGTCTGCGTGAATGAATCTGCTGATATTGACACAGCAATTATGCACGATATGATCTGTGCAGCAGCCACCAAAATCAAATTCCCCGATACGAATGAATATATCTTATTTTTGCATGACTGCTATAAATTCTCAGAGCGTTACGGGCTCAGCTACTATACCGGACTTTTGATCACGCACGAGATCGGTCTGCATCACAGCGGTGATCTGAAACAGACGGCGCTTGTAAAATCCGATGCGGCGTCCTTTGAATTGATGAAAGGCAATGCGGATCGGGCAATTACTCTGCAAGAAGAAGCCGTCAAGTGTTCACGGGACTGCGATGATATTCTGTTACGGGCAAATTCTGTGAACACCTACGGCTATTATCTGAATCTCGCCAACAGAAAAGAAGAAGCACTCAAGGCGATGCAGGCAGGGCTTGCGCTGTTCGATCAGCTTGATGACGACACCTTCTATTATGATAAGTATCGTGCGATCATCAATTACGCCGACCTGTTGTTTTCGCTTGGTCAGACCGATGAAGCAATCCGGCTTGTATCTTCTGCAAAATCCGAATTGCAGGAACATGAATTACAAAATACCGAGATCTATGCCGACTGTGACTATTCCCTCGGTCTGTATCATCTCTGCCTGAACGACAGCGCGGAAGGTGATGAGATCGTTTCTGCGTTCCGCACATTCATTGAACTTTATGGCAGGGATTCCGATTTTGTGCAGACAAGACTTTCCGAAGTCAGGAGCTATCTCGATCAGAACGATGCTCCTGTTATAGATACTGCGCAACTGCGTCAGCTACTCGAAGGATAATATCCACTGCTACGAGAACCGGCGCCGCATAATACAGCAAGTCCCGAATTGTCTTGATCTTGCGAAATCGCTCAGCCGATCGGCTGATTTGCCTTGTCGCCTGTTCTGCGGCTTTTGTTGCTGCCCGCACATTCCCGACACAGGCAGTGAGATCCTTTTCCATTTGATCGCTGTTCGCCTGCACATACTGCATCAGCTCGTTCACCGCCTGTTTCTCCTGATTTCGCAGATTGTGGTAGATATTAGCGGTCGCCTCGTGTGTCGCGGCTTTTACGCTTTCTGCGAACACTTTCTGCTGGTTCAGGTTCTGCTGCTGTGTCTCGTTCATGCGTTTCATTTCGCCGCTGATAGTCTCGGAAAAGGTCTGCAAGTTTTGGCACATCTCCATCACTGCCGATGCCATGAGCAGCACCTTTTCGTTTTGCTGCGACTTCTCGCTTTTCACGCCGGCTTTCTGTGCCATTCTCCGCACCATTGCCGAAATCTGATCCACTTCTTGTGAGATTTCTTCCGATGCTTTCTGCGATTCGAGTATCTGCGGTTCGTTCTCCGCATTTCTTGGTAAGCTCATTGATTATCCCCCTTACTGTATATTGGTCACCGAGTTTACTGCCGCGGACGGAAACAAGATTCCCGCTCTTGTCAGTAAAATTCGGGTGGCGGTAAGATATGGTGTTACCCCTGACGCGGCATTCCACATTGTAGTGCTTCATCAGGGCGGCGACCACATCATCAAGCGTATGGTTGTTCGGATCAGCAACTTCGATCCGGATGACCTCACGGAGTTCATCCTTGAAGGTTTCCTTGCCTTTGGCTTTCATCTGCCGTTCGGCGAAGGTCTCACGGTCTGTGTTGGAATCCGCTTTGAAATAACTGTCACGGATCGAATGCATCAGTCCGCGCTTTTCGCATTGCTGACCGAAGTATTCGCACATATCATAAAGGTCACGCTGATTCCTGCGGAAAGCGTGTCCTGTATCAATGTGGCAGTTGCCGATCAGGAAATGCACATGGATATGCGGTTTATCTGTATGGACAGCAAACAGTACCTCATAGCCTTTGAAGAATTGCTGTGCAAATTCCGCTGCGATTTTCAGAGCTTCTTCATAGCTGAGTTTGCCGCTGTCCTCCGGCGAAAAGGAAATGGACATCTTATATGCGAGATTCGCATTCCCGGAACCTTTCTTGCCGAATAGCTTGCGTGTCATGACCACATCACGGGCGAAGTTGTCACGGTCGGCATTGAAGCTCCAATAGAGATTATCTGCCGTCTTGACCACTCCGTCCCGTACCTGTTCGGGCAAACGTCCGAGCATATAGTCTGCCGCTTGCTTGACCTGAAAAGCCGATTTACATGGCTTATAGTCCACATTCACGTTACCAAACATGGTCATAACTCCGTTATGGCGTTTACCTTAAATTCAGGCTTGTCGAGGAAATCTGAGATTTCCCCCATAACCACGTCATTCGCCCTGCGGATCGCTCCGATCTCGGCACGGACACGCTCGTCCTGCCCGATGTTGGAGAAGTAGGCGAGCTGGTTGAGGTTCGTCCCGATTTTGCGGACTTCATGAACAAGCGGTGCGATGCTTTCCTGAATGGAGTAGATGCGCACCTCTGCGCGTATGATCGCCCGAATCAGGAAGTCGGTTTTACTCAGACCGCTGGCTGTCTGCTTTGCAGTCCAGAGGTCGTATTCTTTGTCTGTCAGTTTCAGACAGATCGAATGATTGCGCTTTCGATTTGGCATTTTGGCTCCTTTCCGCCGCTCCTGCGGCTTCGGGGGGAGGTCTCGGAGGTGGAACGCCTCTGAGCAGGTAGCTTTTGTGTCAATACAAAAGTCCTACCTGCCCGGCGCTAACCGCCCGGCGCTAACCGGCAATGTTGGGGCGAAAAATGCTCCGTCATCGCCGCTGCCTTTCAGGGCAGCTTTCTTTGCAGTCGCTCTGTCGCTGCAAGGAATTGCAAATATTTTCCATGATATTTGCTCGATAGCGGTTGCTCCTGCAAATGCTATCCCCTCATTTTAGGGCGTTCATCGCCCCTCCGCACTTTCCCGTTGGTTCTATATCTCTGTGATAGTACATTGATGCTGTTGCTTTATCGGTTCGGCATCAGCCGCCGATAAAATCCATGTCAATGTCAGAAAAGTCATCGTTTTCGCCGTCCTCGGCGAATTTTTTCTTGTCCTCCGCATCAGCGGGGACAGCCTGTTTCGGTGTCGGCATCGGATAGCCCACATTCAGCGAAAGCATCAGGCTTGCAAGAAACTTCGGCATCTCAGCGACAAACGCCTTGCCGACCTCTGCTACGATCTGCTCCACGAACCTATCCTCACGCTGTCTTGTCTCGAAATAGGGATCGTCGGTGAGCTTCTGCATACGGTCGAAGTATTCATTGACCGCTTTGACAACGGCTGTGTTGCCGGACTTCACCTTGCTTTTATCCACGCTGTGTAGATAACGCCACGCCTTTGCGTGTTCGGGATTGTCCAGATTGAACCGGAAACAAGTCATCTTCACCATATCACTTGCCCTCCTTCTTCATCTGCATCAAGGCAAACTGTTCATAGCCCTTTGCCGAAGCACAGATATCCCTGATGATTGTCACACGGTCAGGCTCGTAAGTCCCGAATTTTTCGATCAGCTTACCTCCGCCGCCTGTGATGAAAAGGCGCATCAGCTTCGGGTTGTACTCATAGCGACGGAGCATATCGAAGATGCTGTTGGCATAGCCGGAAATACTCTCCGTCAGCACCTCAGAGAACTCTTCGGCGATATCTGCCTTACCGTAACGGATCATCTGCTGAATGATGCTCTCGTCGATCTTCACGCCGAGCTTGTCCATGACAGCGTTGGATGCAGCAATCACGCACTGATTCACGCCCATTTTCTCGGTGTAGCTCTGTGTAGCAATCGGCTTGCGGTTATTGATATACATGACATTGACCGTTCCGTTGCCGATGTCGGCAAGCAGGTTCACGCCGTTCATGTCTCTGAGATGGTCGATCACTGCGGCATAGCCCTGCGGGAATACATAGCAGCCGACGATCTTCACGGAATAGAGCTTGTCCTCGTACTTGAAGTCCACGCTCTCCCTCTGAAGCATATATCTGCGGAATTCATCACGCTGGCGGTTCACCCAGGTCAGCGGCAGTCCGACTGCGAGCTGCACCCTTGCAGAAGTGATGCCCTCATGGTTCAGCTCACGGGCAATGCCCATCAGCGTGAACAGGTAAAAGTCGCTGTCCTGGCATTTGTCGGAGATGAACTCCTTGTGTCCCTCGCCGATCAGGTAATAGCTGCCCTCATAGAACAGCACACCTTTCGAGAAGGTCGGTTCTGCATCGAGCTTGGTGATGCCTGTCGGTGTGACCGTGTTGGCGGTCTTGATGTTGCCATACCCGTGGTCGATGCCCACGATCAGGCTGTCGTTGTATCTTTTCATTTGGTACTCTCCTTATATAACTGTTGGATTCGGCTCCGAGATATGCGCGCTATATCCTGAACCTGAAATCATTATACCCGATTTCAATTTACCTGTGGTGACATAGATGTTGCATGAGTGTTGCACGAAAATGAAGAAAAAAATAAAGCCCATAGAAACGGCAATTCACTCGTTTCTATGGGCTTGGGGATTTAGTGGGCTGGACTTAGCCGTTCCGCAGAGGGCTGTTTAATCGTTCACGCAAGCTGATTGTGCTCAAACTTCATCCTCCTCGTCATCAGAGCAAATGTCAAGACCGTTGATGAGCTGGATATAGATGCACTCGGCTCGTTCGTGTTCCTCTCCGTCTGTTAACATCATCATTTCAAGAAAAAAGCTCTGTGCATCTTCACGGTCATTCCATACGCGGCGTTCGCCTTTGAATACAGTAATGACCTCTCGCTTTGGATTCATTGCTAATTCTGGATATTTCAGCATAGTACCGACCTCCTGTAAATTTGATTACAGTATCAGTATAGACTGTCAGGCTGATATTGTCCAGAGATTATTGGAAAGTCTGGAGATGCGCAGCAAAAACGATTGCGAATTCTTTTTCCACGTAGCATTGCGCACAAATATTATGAAAACAAAACAGCGTATGACTCAGGCGCAGACCTGTGGAATTGTCAAGAAATGTGCAGTCAGAGGACACCCAAAATCTGTAATAGACAGGTATCAGGCGGCATGGTGAGCCAGCCCGGTTGAAGA